>DASTIZ010000505.1:0-10991 GCA_035717045.1 Chitinophagaceae bacterium | reverse complement strand
GGGGGTTGCATTCTCGATCTCGGTTGTCATTGTGTTGAAATTTCGAGAAGCTATATTGGAAAAGATATCAGACCGGTTGAAGTGATGTGCTGGGCCGATACACAGGTGAAGCCGATCGATGCAGAGGATCATGCAATAGGTTTGGTAAAATATGAAAATGGATCGATCGGGCAGTTTGAAGTAAGCTGGACATTTCGCGGCGGACTCGACCTGCGTGATGAAGTGATGGGAACCGAAGGCACAATCTGGATAAATAGTTTTTTGAGAACAGGGTTTGAAATGTTCACGACAGGCAAAGGAGCAGATTATGTTTCTGAAAAAGCGGAAAGCAATACGGGTTGGTTATTCCCGGTTGGTGATGAGCTGAATGAACTTGGGTATAATCATATGTTTATGGATATGTTCAATTCTATGGAAAATAACAGAGCACCAAAAGAAACCTTTTATGATGGCTATGTGGTGAACTGTGTGCTGGATGCCGCTTATCGTTCTGCAAAAACAAAACAATGGGAACCTGTAAAGCTCGACATCTGGAGAGGAAGAACGGGAGTAACCAAAGAAAGTCATTTGACAGAGTACGATGGTGATAATTATTTAGTAAAGGAAGAAGTAACTCATTACGGTGCTAAAAAAGTCATTTTAAAAAATAAGAAATCCGGTAAAATAACCGAAAAAGTTCTCGATTAAATAAATTGAATCACGGTGGCCACAAACAACACAAGGTAGAATGGTGAATCTCTGTGCCACCCTGACTCTGTGTTTAAAATTAAATGGATGGAAAAAACAGTAGCCTTTACAGGAAGTATCCCGGCAAATTACGAAAGATATCTCGGTCCTTTTTTATTTGAGCCCTATGCTCTTGACCTGGTTTCCCGTCTCCAGGATAAAAAATATGACGACATCCTGGAGATAGCCTGCGGTACAGGCCGGGCAACTGCACACCTCGCGAGGTCTGTAAAGCATGATTCGCTCACTGCAACTGATCTTAACCAGGACATGATCGATGTTGCAAAAGACATTATAGACGGCAACAGTATCAACTGGCAGCAAGCCGATGCATTGGATCTTCCTTTCGAAGACAATTCATTTGACCTGGTGGTTATTCAGTTCGGTGTCATGTTCTTTCGCGATAGAGAAAAGGGGTTGAAAGAAGCTCATAGGGTTTTGAAAGACGGGGGTAAATTGATATTTAATACTTGGAACAAGCCAGAAACGGTTCCCGCTATTTACGAGGGAAGAAAGATCATTGAAAGTTATTTTGGCGATGATCCGCCAGAATTTTATAGTATTCCATTTTCAATGTATGACGAAAATGAATTAAGAAGCCTGACTATAAAAACGGGCTTTAAAAACGTAAAGGTTGAATTGGTAAAAAAAGAAGGAATAAGCAGATCTGCATCTGATCTTACAAAAGGAATGGTGGAAGGCAACCCCGTTTACCTCTCGATCATTGAGCGAATCCCTGCTTCTCTGCACGCCATTAAGGAGGATGTAAGAAGGAGGCTCATTGAAAAATTCGGGGAACATGTAAAAAGTCCTTTGGAGGCGTGGGTTGTGGAGGCCAATAAATAATTCAAAACGTCTTTAATGAAACTGCCGGCAGTTGTTACAATTCTTTTCCTGGTCACTTCGTGTTCGCAGCCTGGACAAAAATATAACACATGGGAAAACTATGGGAGTAATAAAGAAAACAATCACTACTCTTCATTGTTGCAGATTGATACCAGCAATGTTGACCGGCTGCAACCTGCCTGGATATTCAATACCGGTGATGCGGATACGGCGAAATCTTCCCAGATACAATGCAACCCGATCATAATAGATTCGGTGATGTACTTTACTTCTCCCACCCTGAAATTGTACGCAGTGCTTGCCGCTACGGGACAAAAGATCTGGGAATTCAATCCTGATTCCATGTTCCGTAACAATGAATTCATGCATTTTGTGTTGAATAATAATCGCGGGGTAACGTATTGGACAGATGGGAAAAATGATAAACGAATATTGTACGTAGCCAGTTCTTACCTGCATTGTCTTGATGCAACGAATGGGCAGTTGATAAGAAATTTTGGAGACAGCGGACTGGTGGACCTGCATAACGATCTTGGTCGTGAAGCCGGCGATCTTTATGTATCGGCAACATCACCAGGAATTATTTATAAAGATCTGTACATACTGGGTTCAAGAGTGGATGAAGGTGCGGCAGCGGCCCCGGGGCATATCCGTGCTTATGACGTAAGGACGGGGAAATTGCGCTGGATATTTCATACGATTCCTCAACCCGGCCAGTTTGGCTATGAAACATGGGAAGATCCCAATGCCTACAAACATATTGGCGGGGCCAATAGTTGGAGCGGTTTCACACTTGATGAAAAAAGGGGAATTGTGTTTGCACCAACCGGTTCGGCTTCTTATGATTTCTATGGAGGTAAGCGAAAGGGCCAGAATTTATTTGCGAATTGTTTGCTGGCATTAGACGCCGAAACCGGGAAGAGAAAATGGCATTTTCAATTTATCCGTCATGATCTCTGGGATTGGGATCTGCCTGCACCACCTGTACTTGTTTCGGTAAAAAAAAATGGAAGAAATATTGACGCAGTTGCACAAGTAACCAAACACGGAATGGTTTGGTTGTTTGAAAGAGAAACTGGTGAGCCGGTTTACCCGATTCATGAACTGGCTGTTGATACCAGTTCTGAATTGACCGGAGAAAAAGTTTGGCCCACGCAACCGATGCCGACATTCATTAAACCATTCGTTCGGCAAACATTCACCGCAAACGATATCAATCCGTATTTACCGGATACGTCAATTGCCAGGCTAAAAAAAGATCTTGAAGGGTATCGCTATGGAAAAATGTTTATCCCTCCGGGAAAGAAACCGCATGTAGAATTCCCCGGGTTTGATGGTGGTGCAGAATGGGGCGGCCCTGCTTATGATCCTGAAACGGGTCTGCTGTATGTAAACGCAAATGAAATGGGCTGGGTTGTGAAGATGAATGATGTGAAAGAGAAATTGGCAACGATAAAAGAAAATTACGGACAGGCAGGATTACGACTTTACCAGAAGTACTGTATCAGTTGTCATGGCGCTGACAGAAAAGGTGCGGGAAATTTTCCAACACTTGCTAATCTCCAGGCAAGATATCGTGATGCAGACATTGTCGCATTACTTTCATCGGGCAGAAGGATGATGCCATCATTTAACTATATAACAAAAGAAGAAAAAGAAGCGATCACGAGCTATGTTCTCGAATTAAAAGAAAACGAACTAAAAGAATTTATTCGTCCTCCTCAACCGCAGGATGAATACCGGTCAGTCCCGTACGTGATGGCAGGTTACGATAAATTTTTGAGCCCGGAAGGATACCCCGCGATTGGGCCTCCCTGGGGAACATTAACTGCAATTGATCTGAATACGGGTGAACACGTTTGGAAAACAACACTCGGAGAATACCCCGAACTAAAAGAAAAAGGCATTCCCGCAACTGGAACAGAAAATTACGGCGGGCCGGTTGTTACAGCTGGTGGCGTCCTGTTTATAGCGGCGACAAAAGACAGTAAGATAAGAGCCTTCAACAAATACAACGGCAAGCTGCTGTGGGAGTATGAACTGCCTGCAGCAGGGTTTGCCACACCATCGGTTTACGAAGTCGACGGAAAACAATTTTTAGTAATTGCTTGTGGTGGAGGTAAATTAAAAACTAAATCGGGCGATGCCTATATTGCGTTTGCCCTGCCCGGCAACCACTGAACACTCTTTCCGGGGCAGGCTAATTCAGATGTTTTTTCCCAAAGAAATAGATCAGCAGCAAATAAAGACCCATAGCAATTAGAATTGAAACAATCACAGACCAGATAGTAATGCCGTGATTGAATCTGAATATGTACTGATCCAGAAGATTAAAAAGGATGACTGCGATAATAACAATGATGATTCTTTCTCTTTCTTGCATGGGGGCGGTTTTTGATTAGGGTTGAATTCCTGGCCGAAAGGATTTTTCAAAGTTTACCAGCTAACGTAAAATTAGAAAACAAATCTACAATTTCATATCGGCGATGATTGCTTTTATTTTCTCATCCATTGCCGCATGGGTTTTGTCGTAATCAGTTGCACTGTTCAGCTTAGTATTCACACTAAAGTAAAATTTGATCTTTGGCTCGGTACCGCTTGGTCTTGCGCTTATTTTGCTTCCATCATCCAACAAGAACTGCAACACATTCGATTTGGGAAGTTTGATTTCCCACTCCTCTCCCGTTATCAGGTTTTTGCCTCTTCCCGTTTCATAATCCAGCAGTTTGACAACATCGGCTCCGGCCAGGGTTTTTGGAGGCTTGTTCCTGAACCCGGCCATCATATCAGCTATTTGCTGCTGTCCATCCATTCCTTTTTTCGTTATCGAAATAAGATGCTCTTTGTAAAAACCATACTGAACGTACAGGTCCAGTAGTTTTGCAAACAAACTACGTCCCTTATCTTTTTCATAAGCTGCCATTTCGCAAAGCAAGGCCACAGCGCTGATCGCATCTTTGTCTCTAACTTTATCGCCGATCATTAAGCCATAGCTTTCTTCTCCGCCTACCACGTAATGTTCTTTTCCTTCTTTTTCCCGGATAAGTTCTGCGATCCATTTAAAACCCGTCAATACATTATAGCATGCGATATCATTCTTCCTGGCGATCTCATCGATGAGTTCCGTTGTCACGATCGTTTTAACAACCATATCATTCGCTTTCGCAATGCCTTTTGCTTTCCGCGCTTCTATCATGTAATTAAAAGCAAGGACCGCAGTTTGATTCCCATTTACCAGCAGCCAGTTACCATGATGGTCTTTTACTGCGATACCGACCCGGTCACTGTCGGGGTCAGTTCCCAATAGAATATCAGCATCCAGGTCCTTTGCTTTTTTTAGCCCGATACTCATAGCCTCACTTTCTTCAGGATTCGGATAAACAACCGTGGGAAAATCACCGCTGATATTGGCTTGCTCTTCCACAATATGCACATTGGTGAAACCAAACCGTTCCAGCACTTTAGGTACCATTGTTATACCCGTTCCATGGATTGGCGTATAAACGATCTTAAGGTCATGCTGTTTTGCGATCACTTCGGGATATATGCTTAAACTTTTCACCATTTCGATATAGGCTTCATCGAGCTCTTTACCGATAATGGTTATATTTTTTTCACCGCCACTCCATTTCACGTCGTCCACTGATCCTATCTTTTCTACTTCCTTGATTACGTTCTTATCGTGCGGCGGTACCAATTGCCCGCCATCATTCCAATATGCTTTATATCCATTGTATTCTTTTGGATTATGTGATGCGGTACAAACCACACCGCCCTGGCAACCAAGATGCCGGATGGCAAATGAAAGCTCGGGTGTTGGGCGCAATGCTTCAAACAAAAAAACCTTTATCCCGTTTGCAGCAAAAACATTGGCCGTTGTTTCTGCAAAAAAGCGGCTGTTATTTCTGCAATCGTAAGCAATGGCAACCCGGATGGGTCCACCAGGGTAAGTCTGCAACAGGTAATTCGCAAAACCCTGTGTTGCCATTCCCACGGTATACCTATTCATACGGTTAGTGCCCACTCCCATAATACCACGTAAACCACCGGTACCGAACTCAAGATTTCTATAAAAAGCTTCAGCCAGCTCTTTGGGATTTTCTGTCTGCATTTTCCTGATCGCGTCTTTCGTTTCTGAATCAAAATTCCCCGTCAGCCAGCTTGTTGATCTTTCTTGTATCACTGCTTCCATTATTGAGATTTTAAATGTTATAATTTCATCCCGATAGCTATCGGGATGGAAGTTATAGAATTTTATCAATTGAAGCTAAAAGCATAAGTAACCGTATTTTTGTTGCGAGGCCAAAGCGGTCTTCCCGATTTATTATTTGTATTATGAAGCCAGCACCTGTGCAAAACTCAGCTTCTGTTGCGACGCTCCGGTCATCGTTCCTATCTTTATTCAACAAATCCGTTGCTCGCGATAGTTATCGGGATTACCCTGAGCACCGCAAAGGACCGCATGCCGACGCTCGCGGTCGACTTCCCGGCATTCATCGTCGGGACTTCGTTACATCCTGCTCTTTATTCGGCATTTGGCTGGCTTTAGTTTTTTGTCCAATATTTTTAAGCGCACAATCCGATACGTTGGAATCTAAACCTTCAAAGCTGTCAGCTGAATCAAGTAAGGTTTCTCCGCAACCAGGTCAATCCTACTTCGCAGATCCGACTCGAACTGATTTTTTTCTTACACCCGATCAAAAAAAGAAGAGACAATTGTTAATTGGTGGTTTAAATGTAGTTGGATATGGAACATCAATACTGATCTTCAATAACCAATGGTATAAGAATCATCCGAAGACATCTTTTCACACGTTTGATGATAGTAAGGAATGGCTGCAAATGGATAAACTCGGTCATGTATGGGCTTCATATAATGCAGGGAGGGCATCAGCAGCTATGTGGCGATGGGCCGGTGTTTCTGATAAAAATGCAACCTGGATCGGGGGATTAAGCAGTACCGTGTATTTAACTGTCATCGAGTTCCTGGATGCTCACTCCACCAAATGGGGATGGAGTTGGGCTGATATCGGTGCCAATCTTTTTGGCTCAGGATTATTCATTGCCCAGCAACTGGCCTGGAATGAACAGCGAATTCAAATGAAATTTTCATTTCATCGCCAAAATTACTCTGAGCCAATGCTTAAGCAAAGAGCCAACGATCTGTTTGGAAGCAGTTGGACTGAACGAATGTTGAAAGATTACAACGGTCAAACCTACTGGCTGAGCGTAAATTTGCAATCGTTTTTTCCTTACCTGAATTTACCCCCGTGGTTGAATCTCGCGGTCGGTTACGGCGCGGATGGAATGTTTGGTGGATTTGAAAATAGATGGACCGATGGTGACCCCGGTCTTCCTGTTGATAGAACTGACATCAAACGATACCGGCAATGGTATCTTGCGCCCGATATCAATTTCAGTAAAATCAGAACAAATAGTAAAGCTGTCCGGGTTTTGTTTGGTGCACTGGATGCATTTAAATTTCCCACGCCCAGCCTGGAGTTTTCAAACCGTAAACTAACGGTAAATGCGCTTCACTTTTAATAATCAATAATCATTAATTAATAATTTATTGCTTATTCCAAATAAGCACCTGTTATTTCTTCCCCTTTCACCTCAACAAAAATATGCTCCTGTATTGTTGTTGCAAGAGATAAACCCACATAATCAGGTCTTACCGGGAAACTCGTATGAGTTCTTTCAACCAATACCAGTATTTGAATTTTTTTGGGATGGTACTCAATAAAAGGTTTTAGTGCGTACAGTAGTGTTTTGCCACTATTGCTTACATCATCAATAACAATGATGACCTTATTATTAAAATTAAATGTTTTACTTAAGCTTGCCTCATCGGGTTTCTTTTTATCAAGCGTAACCGTGATAAGCTCTGTTTTGATTGAAGATATTTCTCCAAGCATTTTTTGTACCACCCTTGCCACTACGCTCCCACTTTCTCTGATGCCGGCAAGAATGATTTCTTTTTCATCGGTATTATTCTCCAAAATTTCAAATGCCATCCGGCGTAATTTCTTTTCTGCAACATCTTTCGTAAGTATATATTTTTTTGTCTCCGCCATAAATAAACCATTGAACCGTTAAACCATTAAACCGTTAAACGCTTAATTTAGCAAATGTAATTGATTGACCATGCAAATCGTTCAGCAACTTTTGTTTGTTCTGCTTTCAGTGATCGCGATCTGGCTATTTACAAAAAAGATCAAGGAGATCACTCGTAATATAAAACTTGGTAAAGACGAAGACTTCAGTAATAATAAAGCCCGGCGCTGGAAAAATGTTTTACTGCTTGCTTTTGGTCAAAAGAAGATGTTCAGGAACCCTTTGGTCGCGATCCTGCATTTTTTTGTTTATGCAGGTTTTATCATTATCAATATTGAAGTGTTGGAAATAGTTTTGGATGGAATATTCGGAACGCATCGTTTATTTGCCAAACCTCTCGGCGGTTTTTATACTTTTTTGATCAATGCGTTTGAGGTACTTGCTGTACTTGTGATCGTCGCCTGTGCAATTTTTCTGGTTCGCAGGAACATCATCAAGCTAAGAAGGTTTATCAGTAAAGACCTTGATGGATGGCCCAGGAGTGATGCCAATTATATCCTGATCACAGAGATCATTTTAATGCTTTTGTTTCTAACATTAAACACGGCAGACAGGAGTTTGCAATTGCAAGGCAGCGAACATTACACCAATACAGGAAGCTTCCTGATCAGTGGGGCTCTTTCTTCATCCTTAACTTCAACCTCAACCTCAACCTTAATGGGCATCGAACGGGCGGCCTGGTGGTTGCATATAGCAGGGATCTATGGATTTCTAAATTACCTGCCTTATTCAAAGCATCTTCACATTATACTCGCATTTCCGAATGCTTACTATGCGAGGCTTCAACCTAAGGGTGAAATGAAAAACATGCCTGCTGTGCAAAAAGAAGTTCTGTATGCAATGCAGCCTGAATTGGCTCCATCCGATGTCGCTCCTCCAGCCAGCTTTGGCGCTAAGGATATTTTTGAGCTGAGCTGGAGAAATTTATTGGATGCTTACAGCTGTACAGAATGCGGGCGATGTTCGGCTGCATGTCCTGCGACGCAAACGGGAAAAGCGCTGTCTCCAAGAAAGATCATGATGGATACCCGAGACCGTGCCGAAGAAGTGGGAAAAAACATCAAAGCAAACAATGGATTCAGAGATGACGGCAGGAAGCTGTTGCATGATTATATATCTGTTGAAGAGCTCCGCGCTTGTACTACGTGCAACGCCTGCGTAGAAGAGTGTCCTGTTTCAATCTCCCCACTTGAGATCATTCTTGAGCTTCGTCGTTCCCTGGTGATGGAGGAAAGCAATGCGCCTCAGGAATGGAACGCCATGTTCAGCAATGTTGAAAATAATTTTGCTCCGTGGAAATTTTCGCCAGATGAAAGGGATAAATGGGCAGAAGAGATGAATATTTAATAATGGGGTCTCATTGGAATCATGCCATAAAAAAAGTACATTGCGGCCGCAATTCTTTGATCATTTTTAATCAATGGATCTTATTAAAAGGCACGCAAGGTTCTACTTCCTTTCTTTTCTCAAGCATGATTTTAAGGCCAGCATCACTGTCTTCTTTGTTGCCCTACCACTTTGTCTTGGCATTTCGCTTGCATCAAATGCGCCGCTTTATTCGGGATTAATTTCCGGCATCATTGGCGGAATTGTGATTGGACTCATCAGTAAGTCTCATCTAAGTGTAAGCGGGCCTGCCGCCGGTTTAACTGCAATTTGCGCCGGGGCCATAACGGAACTGGGAAGCTTACAGGTGTTTTTTCTTTCCGTTGCTCTTGCCGGTATTATCCAAATACTGTTGGGTGTTTTTAAACTGGGGGGGTTTACACATTTTATTCCGTCAGCGGTTATTAAAGGTATGCTTGCGGCGATTGGCATAATTCTAATCGCTAAGCAGATCCCCCTGCTGCTAGGTTATGATGAAGCATCGTTCTGGACAAAAGAGTTGTTCAATATCATAACTTTTAAAAATGCATTTAGCCACGTAAAAAATATTTATTATCACACATCCAGAGGCGCCATCGTGATTGCCATTGCATCACTGGCTTTGCTTATCATTTGGAAACGAACCATGGCGAAGAAAGTTCCATTTATTCCCACTTCCTTTCTGGTTGTATTATTTGGAACCTTGCTTGCATTTTTATTCCAGCAATTTATTCCTGCGCTTGCACTAAAACCACAGCAATTTGTGAACCTCCCATCGAATCTATTTTCTGATATTAGATTTCCCGACTATCGTGCTGTTTTTACCAACACAGATATTTTAAAGAATGCGGTTGTTTTTTGTGTCGTTGCCTCATTAGAAACTCTGTTGAGTATTGAAGCCATTGACAAGATCGACCTGTACAATCGTATCACTCCGCAAAACCGGGAGCTGGTAGCGCAGGGCACGGGAAATTTTCTCAGCGGTCTGCTTGGCGGGTTACCCATCACGGCAGTTATCGTCAGGAGTTCTGCAAACGCCGAAGCCGATGCAAGAACAAAACTCTCCGCTATTTTTCATGGTATTTGGTTGCTGGTGCTTGCATTCTTTGCGGCTTCGCTACTGAATATGATCCCCTATTGCGTGCTGGCAGTAATACTCATCCGCACTGGTTATAATCTTGCAAAACCAAGAATGATCATGTCTGTTTACAAATTAGGCAGGGAACAATTTCTCCCTTTCATTGTTACCATCATCGCCATGCTGTTTACCGACCTGCTTGTTGGTGTAGGTATCGGTATTGCATATGCCTGCTATTTTATATTTAAAAATACTTATCGTGCGGGCTATACACTTGAAGTAAAAAACGAGGGGCACATCAAACATTATTATTTCGACCTGGCCATCAACGTTAGTTTTATCAATAAGAAAAGGATCAAGGACGAGTTGGAAAATATCCCAAACTATTCTGTTGTGCATATTGAAGGAGAACACAGTGTCTATATTGATTATGATGTTGTGGAGATCATCAATGAATTCAAAACAAAAGCACATCACAAGCATATTGAACTTCACCTGGCCGGAATTCCTGACGTGGAAACTATCAGCGCCCATTAAAATATTTCAACTATATTTTCGTTTTTACAGGCATGAAAAGCCTTCTCCTCGTAACCTTAACCTCAACCTTAACCGTCTGCTCATTGGCCCAAAACCCCTGGGAACTTGGTGCTGAATATCTAAAACCGATCGGTAAAGGTTATAAAAGCAACATTGGCGCTCTGCGTTATGAATATTTCAGCAATAAAATTGGTTTTAGCGCCGGCCTCACGTATCATTTTTCTCCCCGTGATGCTTATAGCGGGTTCAAAGGTTATGGCCTATTTGCCGGTCTCAGGAATTATTTTGGTAATAATGCAAACGGCAACAATCCATTTATTGG
>DASTIZ010000504.1:0-4458 GCA_035717045.1 Chitinophagaceae bacterium | reverse complement strand
ACAATAGCTCCCCGTTATTCGGATAGTTGGCTCTCGGTAAAGTGGCACGTTTGATAACACCATGATAGGTTTAAGTAGAGGAGGCGACGTGAGGTATACATTCAGATAGAGCATGACTCAATTGGGCTTTCACCTTATGATGGGCTGCCTGAATTTTCGACTATTCCTCACGAGCGGTATTACAACCTTTCTACGTTTCTGTTGAGGCTATTAAATGTTTTATCTGAAAATTTTGACTCAAGTAGTAAGTAACATACCCCCTTGTCCCAACACGTATATAGTTCAACTGCAAAAAGCCGTAAATTAAACTGTAAAGAAAAAAAATGAGAGCGGACGATATGAACAAACTCAGCCTTTTTTTAGCAATTTTCCTGATGTTTGGTTGTAACAAAAAAACATCGCCGGGTCCAGTTTTAGATGGAACATTGAAAGGCCGATGGAAAATGACGGATCAATATGTTGGAAACGCTGACGGCACAGTCACTCATATGGCATTAACCCGTGATGTCTTTTACAAATACACGGACACCGACAGTTTGTTAATTGATGATCCTGCTTTTAGAAAGACCCATAAGCTGTTGGATATTACGGACTCAACTTACCTGATGGAAGGCAATCCTAAACTTTATACCTATTACATATCAGCGGGGAAAATGGAGTTGAAAAATCCGTGTGATTACGGATGTAGATGGTTGTTTACGAAAGTTGAGTAAAATTTATCCGCCTCTTATCTTGTCCCAACACGTATATAGTTGCTACTCCAAAAATATTTAATGCTTTGTCGAATATGTACATTAGCAGATGGCAAATGGCGTAAAGAACAACTGTACTGCGGATTCATGCAAGAGCGCGGTCATAATTCCAAGCTAACCAGAAAAAAAGAAGCACATAAGAAATTATATTGCCGATGATCACAGCCATTAAGAGTTGTTTCGAAGGAAGTCGTCTTTCGGCATACCGTTGAATTAACTTTGCTTCTATAAGTATTGAAAGAATGAAACAGCAGGAAACCGCAATAAGAAAATTGAAAAATATAATAGGATTATTCGACCCTCCTTCATATTTCCCCACTCCGATATTACCCATTAATGTGTCCATTAAACCATCATCTGCGCCCACGTCCAGGGTAAGGAAAATTATAAGACCGACGAAAAATCTTATTAGCGACTGCGCTATATAGCCGCCAAGAGTGCTGACAAGATTAGCTTTAAAGGCTAATATCACAGCAGTGAAAAAGTTGCAAGACAAAAACTTCCACAAAACAACAGATTCAATAACGATCACACCCGCCAAAGCAAGTAAAACATACCACCATTCAAAAATAAAAAGCGGAATGGCAACATTGAGCAGATATGAGACCATTTATTGTTTTATTCATGTACAACTGGCTCATTGCGAGTAGTCCGCCGATACCCCAGCTGAACTATCTCTCCAATTTCATTCGAAATGGACATACCATTTGATACTTTTTAAACCTAAACGAATATACGACGTACGTTGCAGACTTTGCTCCCAGCGAACTTGCGACGGGCACACGCCCTATCACCTGACCATCGTCGCATTGTTTCTCTGCCGATCTGTTATTTAGTCTTTCGACAGAAATAGACCCCTTTGTCCCAACACGTATATAGTTGCCATTTATAGGACATTTAGCCTATCGATAAGGTGATCATAATTTATGATAATACTGATAAAGTTCTGGTATGATCAGAAAACCGGAAAATCAGTTCTGAGCGGTCCAGTCCCTTTAAGCATAATCCCAATTAGTGCTAGAATTGCTAGAATTATGAATACATATCTCAACCATTTGGGAATTCTTATATCATCATTATGGTTACTATTCATAGATGAATATCTCTGTTTAATTTGCTGTTGGCCTTATAATTGGTAAAGTATGTACTTCTGTTTTTTCTTTTTTAAATTCCTTTGATTTAGTGTCGCTAAGGACTTGCTGTATCGGCGAAGGTCCTAACAAAGCTATTTGCACCTGAGTACTTTGCATAATCTTTTTTGAATCTGAAATCCAAGTTTGCCACTCCTCTTGTGAAGCGCCAGCAGCTGGTGGTTGCGGTAATTTATTGTTATTTCGTATTTCTTGAACTTTGTTGTCGTGAGCGTACTATGAAGGTGGGACAGTTAATATTTGATCACTATATCGAAGAAATGACCAAGGCTTTTAAGGTTGTCAAAAAAGACAAGGTCGTTTTATCGTTACAGAATCAATTTTTTCGGGATATAAAATGAATTGTGCAGCCCGGAATAAAGCAAGAACACTTGAATCAGTATTGAACCTATTTGTCCAAGTTGAACAGGACTTGAACCAGACTTTTGCCATAATAAAGTGATACCTTAGTTTATGTAATATTCGTCTTTATTTATACCGTTAAAAAACGGTTTTTTATTCCGTTATATTCCCGGAAATTTATGTTATTGATCATTTTCGGCTAGCTTTATCCATGACTGTCTTTCCTATTTCACCATAGACTTCAGCAATCTTTACTCCTGCAGCTCACCTAACAAACTTTGGTGATGCCGTTTTTCTCAATTGCCGGATATGGACACTTTATTTGCAAATTTTTCAACCAGGCGACGGATAGTCTGCTTGTTATTGATGTTATTTCCAATTGCCTTGCTGGGTCAGCGTTCAAATTTTTCTATCGCTTTGAGGATACCGATGCAATGGGAACAACAAAAAGCCACTGTTGAATATTCGTTCGGCCCAAAAAAAGTCACTGGAAACGGAGTCAATTTTGGTTTAGATGTCCTGGCTGAAAGGGATGGCTATCCATGGAAGGTATATGGTGGTTTAGGATACTTTCGAAATCGCGTATATATCCGGAGATTGTTTGACCACTCAGTATTCAATCCCATAAGAGACAGTTTCCCTTTTGGTTCGCTCACGAGAAGCTATACATACTACCTGTTCCGCATTCCTGCAGGTATGAAATATGTTTTCTTCAGAGACAGTCGGCAAGCAATTTATATAGGAATTGAAAACAATCTTAACTGGTCTCTTAAAAGAAAGTATGATGGCCCCAAACCACCTGGCATTACCAAAGAAAATACTTACTCGCAGGCATCTTTTTTTGGTAACAGCGTTTACTTGCAGTTCGGTTACACAATAACGGATAAAAGAAATAATCGGCTCACCATCGGCCCGTATGTGAGACTACTTAACGTCTTTAAAAAAGATTTTATACTCTACGAAAATGAATCGGAGTCCTACAAGCATTTCTTTGATGCTATTGGCACGCTGTTGCAATATTCATTTTCCCCATAAATCGTCTCTTATGCGTCGCACCAAAAGTTTCATTTTGTTGTTATTGCTCATGCAATCTGCAACAGCTCAAATCTTGATAAAAAGATTTCCGGAAAGGGCAATTTTGACCACTGGCATTTTTAATAAATCCCCTCAATTTGTCAGCATTCGACAATCACTGGGTTTTTGATGGTGAATTTGCGGACCTAGCTGAAGGATATGAATCGTTTCTGCAACTGTTATCTTGGATAAAAATGTACTTCAGGAAGATCAGGAGGGCCTGATTTATTATCTGGCAGACAACAAGGAGGCTTTGCAGACGTTATAAAGTTCGCGATATTTAATCCCGGCAATCCTAAAGAGAAGGCTGTATTGTAAATAAGAAAAAATGAAGACTCCATTGATCTTAAAGGAATCTCTAATTGCCACTGTCGTAATACAAAGTTTGACTACGTGTTATCTGGTGGTCGCAACAACTTTAATAGGCGAGAGGTCAGGGTTGGAGGCTTTGCTATTTTCCCTCCGATTGTTTCCATTTATCCTTATTGTCTCTCTGCCAGTCTGTTTTTTAGTTTTTCGGAAGTCGAAAAGAAAGTAGCAATTTGTCCCAACATGTATATTGTTGCCTTGTAAAAACAAAGTGCAGTATGTAATTTTATCAAGCCTAAAGAGAAGGCTGTAAAGAAGAAAAAATGAGGAGAGGTATAAAACCTGCTATTATTTCACTTTGCATCACTGCATTTCTATTATTAGTACGTTTTATCGCCTTTGGCAATTCGACCGTCGATATTCAATTTGGGGCCACATGGTACGTTATCACTTTCGATTGGGTTGCCAATCTATTCGTTTTGTTATTTGCTCTCTTTTTGGGTGGTACAATAGGAACCAGATTTCGAAACCATTCCTTCTTAGTTCCGTTGGTAATCTTAATTCTCGTTTCCGTTAAACACCTATTTTTTTAATGCCTTGTCCCAACACTTATACAGTTGCCGTTTATTGTGTAGCAATGATGTTACCGGCAAGGATCACAATGCATTAGCATTCGAATAGGCAATTTTTTAAACCTGTAATCGTATGTTGAAATATTATCTGTCTTTCGCGTTCCGTAGCTTTAAACGCCATCCACTTTTTTCTTTCATCAATCTTGCGGGACTATCTATTGGAATAAGCGCGGGGCTTGTTATTTACCTGGTCGTTCA
>DASTIZ010000503.1:0-3369 GCA_035717045.1 Chitinophagaceae bacterium | reverse complement strand
CACTTACATATACATAGGGAAGGAAATTATCGAAACGATAGCCGTTCAATGCCAAATAAACTCTTCCTTCTTTATGCTGTGAAGCAAGAACACGGCTTACCCACAGATTGTTAGTTTGAAGTTTCGGGCCAACTGCGGGCTGATCAGAGATTGCAGTCTGCGATTTTTTATCTTTTTTGATCAGCGTAGGGCTGAATTGATTTAATTGCTCCCAGGTATAGCCGCCATCTCTTGTTACGTGCACATTGCCATCATCGGTACCGACATAGATCAATCCGAATCTTAACGATGACTCAGAAATTGTAGTCAACGTTCCGTAGGGTACATCACCTTCCCTTTTTCCGTTGCTCAGGTCAGGTGTCATCCTTATCATGGTGTCGCCTTTATTCATGCTGCGATGAAAATGATTACTTCCGAAATAAACAATATCCTGGTTAAATGAGCTTAGCAGTATTGGTGATTGCCAGTTAAAGCGAAAAGGAAGTTCACCGAGCTCATGTCTTGGTGTGATCCTTCTTGTACCTTCCCTTGTTAGCCGGTTTGTTCTTGAATAGTTACCGAATTGAGAACCGTAATAAACAGTTGTATTGTCTCTTGTATCAACCTGCACCTGCATCCCATCGCCGCCCCCGAGATTGGTTTCACCACCAACGGTCATTCCAAGCCCTGAGCCCGCAAAAGGATTACGGCCGGTTCGAGACGCTACATACCAAACTCCGTTATCCTGCAAACCACCATATACGTTGTAGGGTGTTGCATTGTCAGTTGTGATCGCATAAAATTGTCCGACAGCAGGAGTGTTTGCCTTGAACCAGACTTCGCCATCATCATAAGTGATGTTGACACCACCATCATTGCCATTAATCATATGTGAGTCTTTATCCGGGTTTACCCAAAGTGCATGATGGTCCGCATGTACATTGTTCTTATCAATATTCTTAAATGTTTTGCCCCCATCGATTGATTCCATTGCGGACACGCCAAGGATATAAACCTTATTCTCGTTGTAGGGCGATACATAAATTTTGGCGAAGTAGTAACCATAGGTAGAGAACATATTGATCGCATTCACATTCACTTTCTTCCAGTTTTGTCCTCCATTTTCGCTCCGGTAAATTTCACAACCTATCGGGTTTGCTTCAAAACCTGTGCTTACATTTAAATAATCGTAAAGCACTGTGGGTTTGTATTGATTATTTGCTACCCATTCTTTCAGCATCTTTGCGTTATATTTTGGAAAAAGCCTGTTACGTGATAAAAGTGTATCAAGTCGTTTTTCATTTAACTGGGCAAATTGCTCTTTGTTCAGATCTTTCAGGTCGGCTACACGATAAGTAGTGGAATCTCTCCTGGCAGTGTCAGGCCTGCTTTTTTGATTATCGACAACCGCGTAAACGATCTGCGGATTTTTTGGATAAACGCAAAGGCCAATTCTTCCAACTTTATCATCGGCAGGAAAACCAGATCCTTCCCCACTTATAAGGTTCCATGTGTTGCCACCATCGGTACTTTTATAAATACCACTTGTTTTTCCTGCTTCCACAAAATTCCACGCACTCCTTGTTTTATACCACATGGCAGCGTACAATTCATCCGGATCTTTTGGATTGATATCCATTTCAACTGCACCTGTATTGTCATCAATGTATAAAGTTTTTTTCCATGTCCTGCCTCCATCAGTTGTTTTATAAACTCCTCTTTCTTTATTGGGAGAATACAAATGTCCAAGAACAGCTACCCACGCAATGTTATCATTTGTTGGATGCAGTTGGATCTTCCCGATATGATGAGAATCAGGTAAACCAAGATATTGCCATGTCTTACCGCTATTTTCACTTTTGTAAACACCGATACCCGCGTACGATGACCGGCTGCTGTTCACCTCACCGGTCCCGATCCAAATCGTATTTGCAGAATCGTTGATTTGTCCGGCCCATTGAACGGCGATGTCACCGATCGTAAGAATGTCGGCTGAGTCAAAAACCGGTTTGAAGGAAAGACCATTATTTTTTGTGTACCATAAACCTCCCGACGCATAGGCAACATAAAATTCGGTGGGATCTTTTGGGTTGGCTTCGATATCAGAAACTCTTCCACTCATCGTCACCGGACCGATATTTCTAAAGCTGATGTCATTTAATACCGACCTCTCCTCCAGTTTCTTTCGCTGTTGTACCTTCTTCATTCTTTCTTCAGCTGATGTTGCCGCCGGTTGGGCAAATGTGCAAATGTGGAAATATGCAAATGTGCAAATGAAAATGAGGCACTTAATAAATTTACGGGCCGGTGTAAATTTTAACAGGCAAAGCATAAAGACACTCGTTTTTCGTTATTAATTTTGACCCCAGCCGGAGCTGTCTTCAAACTTACTAAACTATGCGATACATACTGATTCTATTTCTCTTTATCTCCACCAAAGGGTTCACTCAATGCCGTACCTATATGATTGGTGTAAAAGGAGACACGTTGAATTGTGTTGACATGAATGGATTGAAACAGGGGCGTTGGGTAAATGAATTGCCCCCGCTTCGTGGTGAGAAAGGCTATGAAGAACAAGGCGTTTATATCAATAGCAAGAAGGAAGGGCAGTGGCAGCAATTTACGCTGGATGGCGATCTGCTTGCCATAGAGAACTATCGTTGGGGAAATAAGCATGGTCGTTGCATGTATTATAATCCGTTTGGACAGCCCGTACGTGAAGAAAGCTGGAAAGCGGTCAATCCCGATAATCCATACGATACTGTCGATATTTTTGATTTGACCGATCCGCGCAAAGTGGTCCGGCGCGAAGTGATGAAATTGGACGGTCACACGCTACGCCATGGCACCTGGAAGTATTTTGACCAGGATCTTGGCACCGTGGTAAAAACTGAACAGTACAGGCTTGATAAACTTGTTGTTGCCGGCGCCATGGAGGATGAACTGGCACCCATCGACATTGGCACGGGAGCCAATACCAAAGCTTCTTCCGATTCTGTCGCAAAAAAATCAATTGCAAAACCCAAAGAAGTGATGGAGTATGAAAAAAAGAATGCGGGTAAAAAGAAGGTGAGGACAAGAACCGGGGAAACAGGAAACTGATATTATTTAAGGATACTTATAAAGAACCAGGCCACTTCAACCGAAGTGGCCTGGTTCTTTATGGTGAAGAATTCTAAAACGCTTTCTTCTTTTCTTCCGCCTTTTGCATGGGATTATTTGCTTGCGGCTGGTTTCTGCCACCTTGTTGATTCGACTTAAATACCTGGAATTTTGTTTGCACAATTTCTTTTGGCCAGGAATTATTGCTTTCATCAATGTCTGCTGTTTCTCTCATCGGGTCAAGTTTCACGGATGCCACTTCTTTGTCTTTAATAAAAACTTTTGTCA
>DASTIZ010000502.1:0-3076 GCA_035717045.1 Chitinophagaceae bacterium | reverse complement strand
TTTCACATAGACCGGTTTATCAAAATGACCGCCATTGGAGGCATTGTATTGAACTTTTACTTTGGCTGTTTTGCCAGGAAGGATCGGTTCTTTCGGAAACTCAGGCACTGTACATCCGCAAGTAGAATGCGCGCCTTCAATCACAATAGGTTTATCTGATTTATTGGTAATCTCAAAATAGTAAGTTGCCGGAACTGCCTGCTTTATCTTACCGAAATCGTATTTGTTTGTATTGAATTTTGCAACATCATCCGGCTTGGCTGTTTGGGCCATTGCACCGGCGGATACAATGAATGCTGCTGCAATAAATAAAAACTTCTTCATACGTTTAATTGTTTTTTTGTTTTAATAAGCTGATTGATGAGTTTTCAGGTGCTGAACCTGCCGGAGCCTTCCACACATTTCCCGATATTTTGACTTGTTTAGAAAGATTTTGGTTGTACATGATCGTAATATATTTCTCAAATTGACCCTCCGCAGCGGCATTGTAACCCACCCTGATCTTTGATGTAGCGCCGGGCGCAATGGGTTCTTTACTCCATTCAGGTGTTGTGCAACCACAACTGGTTTGAACGTTCGAGATGACCATTGGGTCCTTGCCCGTGTTCGTTACTTCAAAGAAATGATAAACCGGTTTGCCCTGTGGAATCGTACCAAAGTTAAATGCGGTTTCTTTAAGTGAAAGCGCATCCGTAGCAGCGGGTTGAGCTTTTACAGCTGCTGCGATAACCATCGCAAAAATTAATGTAAAAAGTTGTTTCATTTTGAATGATTTAGTGCCGTAGTTCAGGCATCAAATTTAAGGCTTCAATTCCAGAATGCATAGACTAAAAGCACACAAATTCGGTATTTTTTAACACCCCAAAAACGGCATAGCCTTTCCTCTATCTTTGTCGCATGGATACCCCTCATCCCTCCATGCTTGCCGCTGATAAACTTTCTTTTGAGAGTTTCCGAAACGAGGTGTTGAACGATTATTACGTGGTATGTCTTAGCCGGGAAGCCAGTTTACTCGGCCGTAAGGAAGTTTTAACAGGCAAAGCGAAGTTTGGAATTTTTGGTGATGGAAAAGAAGTGGCACAAGTCGCTATGGCTAAGTTTTTTAAAGAGGGGGACTTTCGAAGCGGGTACTATCGGGATCAAACCTTTCAATTTGCAATAGGACAAGTAACGATAGAGCACTTCTTTTCGCAATTATATGCAGATCCCGACGAGAATAATGATCCAAATAGTGCGGGTCGCCAGATGGTCTCTCATTTCTGTACGGCATTAACCGATGAGCACGGAAACTGGCTTGATCTTGTGAATCGAAAAAATACGATTGCGGACCTTGCGCCGACTGCCGCGCAAATGCCAAGAGGATTGGGTGTCGCCCTTGCATCAAAATGTTTTCGCTCTATAAAGGAATTGGGGCAGTTTGAACATCTTTCAGATAATGGCAATGAAGTTTGTTTTGTTACCATCGGCGATGCGGCCACGTCAGAAGGACATTTTTGGGAAGCCGTAAATGCCGCGGGTGTAATGCAGGTACCGATGGTCTTATTTGTTTGGGATGATGGCTATGGAATTTCAGTGCCGACGAAGCTGCAAACAACTAAAGGTTCAATTTCAGAAGTGTTGTCTGGTTTTCAGAAAAAGGACGATTCGAACGGTTTAAACATCTATAAAGTAAAAGGGTGGGATTATGCTGGCATGTGTGAAGTATTTGAAGAAGGTGTTCGCCTTGCAAGAGAAACACATACCCCGGCATTATTTCATGTCGAGGAAGTAACTCAACCGCAGGGCCACTCAACATCGGGAAGTCATGAGCGTTATAAGTCGCCTGAACGCCTGCAATGGGAAAGGGATTTTGATGGCATTAAGAAGATGCGTGAATGGATCCTCGATTCAGCCCTATCAAGTGAAGAGGAACTTACCAGGCTTGAATCAAAAGCCAAGTTGCAGGTAAAAGACGAAAGAACAAAGGCCTGGGAAAAATACCAGGAGCCCATAAAAAAACAAGTGAGCAAAATAATTGAGCTTTCAGAATCACTGGCTGCTAATATTCCTGACAAAGCTAAGACGATCCAACAGGTAAGTAAAGGACTTTCGGCTAATCGTGATCCGATGCGCAGGGATGTAATGAGTTCACTACACGCACTGTTAAATGCAGCCGGGGATAATGATGCTGCATTCTGGGCCAAAGATTATTACAATGAACTTTTAAAAGAGAACGAGCTACTTTACAATTCTCATTTGTATAATACGGGTGAAAAAAGTGCATTAAAGATCTCCGGAACAAAAGCTGTAATTGCTGATCATGCACCAACTATTAACGGCTTTGAAGTATTGAATAAATATTTCGATGCGTTGTTTGCAAATAACCCTTTGGTGGTTGCTTTTGGCGAAGATGTTGGAAAGATCGGTGATGTTAACCAGGGGTTCAGTGGTTTACAGGCGAAATATGGTGAAGCAAGAATTTTTGATGCGGGCATCCGTGAGCTGACGATCATGGGGCAAGGCATAGGATTAGCCATGCGCGGATTAAGACCGATAGCCGAGATCCAGTACCTGGATTATTTGTTATACGGGCTGGAGCCGTTGAGTGATGATGCTGCCACTCTTCACTTCCGGACAAAAGGCAAACAAAGCTGCCCGCTGATCGTAAGAACACGGGGACACCGGCTGGAAGGTATCTGGCATAGCGGCTCGCCAATGGGCATGGTGATAAATTCTTTGCGTGGGATGTATGTATGTGTACCCAGAAATATGACGCAGGCTGTGGGTATGTACAATACTTTATTAAAAGGTAATGACCCGGCGATCATTATAGAATGTCTGAATGGGTATCGCTTAAAAGAAAAGCTAATTTCAAATCTTCTTGACTTTACGGTGCCCTTAGGAAATCCTGAAGTAATAAAAGAAGGTACGGATATCACGATTGTCTCCTATGGTTCGGTACTCAGGATTATCCGGGAGACGGCTGATGTTTTGGAAGCAAAGGGTATCAGTTGCGAATTAATAGATGTACAAACACTTCTTCCATTTGATATCCATCATAAGATACTGGAGTCACTAAAGAAGACAAATCGGATAT
>DASTIZ010000501.1:0-7878 GCA_035717045.1 Chitinophagaceae bacterium | reverse complement strand
CCGTTTTTACCAATAAATTTTGTGCATTCCGTTTTAATTGGACCACGTCCAACATTACCTGGTTCATATAAAAGATTTCTAACATCAGTACTGCGGCTTGCGATAGTATGGTTCAATCCATAGTTAGCAGTTGTCATGCCTCCATTTAATGTAATCCCAAGATCGGTAAGTAATGAAAGCGTTGGAACCAGGTCGCCAAACCCACCTAATACACCCTGGTTGCCCGGGGTTACCAGAGTTGTAAATGAGGTCTGTAGTGATTCATTTACACCAATGTTCTCGCCATTGGTTGCAAATGCTACCTGGAAAAGAGTTTCTCCATGCGTTGCGGCCCTCCAGTTAGAAACATAAGTGGAAGCAGTTGTCATTTTGCTTCCTGCTGTGGCGATACATTTGTCTGCCCAGCTCCTGGCCGCTGAATAATCTTTTTTATACAAGCTTACTCTTGCCAGCAATCCCTGGGCAGCAGCCTTGTTGGCAAGGTTTACACTCGACCCGGGATAAAGTAGTTTCGATTCTGCTTGTGTAAAATCGGCGATAATCTGCGTGTACACCGCATCGATGGGATCCCTGGAAGGTTTGAATGCCAATGCTGCTTCGGCAGTTGAAATGCCGGTGAGTGCCAAAGGAATACCACCCCTGTCCTGCGCAGTCACGACGGCTCCGGGTATATAAGCATATATTTTTACCATATCGAAGAACATCAGCCCGCGCAGAAAATATAGTTGGCCCTCCCACCTGTCACGTTCAACCTGGGTAATAGCCGGAGTGAGCTCAAGCGTGGGCAATGCCTCGAGTACAAGGTTGATCTGGTTAATGCCGGCATAATAACTTGTCCAGGGTGTAGTGGTAAAATGGGCGCCCTGGTTATTATTTGCTTCAGGCAATAAACGGCCTGATTTATTTGTTGCGAAGCCATTGTCAGCTAATGCTTCGGGATGCGTGATAAAATCACGGCCATACATCCGGGCACTTTTGAGTCTTGCATACACTCCGGTTAACACAGCCTCAATGGCATCTCTCGATGTTAATGCAGTAGATGCATCGATAGATTGCCGGGGGTCTATGTCTAATTGCTTCTCACATCCGGTGGCGAGAATGGAGATCAGCCCGGCAGTTATTATATATTTTGAAAAGATCTTTTTCATATATGAGTTGTTGAATTGTTTTTTAGAAACCGATTTGGATACCTGCTGTTACATTTTTTGTTTGAGGAATGATGCCGGTTGAAGTATTTACAAACTCAATATCATAGCTGAAATAATCACTATATGTCAGCAAATTGGTGGCCTGTAAATATATCCGCGCATTGGTGAGTTTTGCTTTGGTAACCCATTTGGCCGGTATATCATAAGAAAGCAAAATATTCTTCAAACGAATATAATCGGCCTTGAACCACATCCTGTTTCCGGATTGCGGCCCCGACCCTTTCGGTTCACTTGAATTTACGTTGAAACGCGGTACGTGGGTGATCTGGCCGGGAGTTGTCCACCTGTGATCATAAATATCCTGCAGCAGGTTGATGCGCCCGGTATTCTCATACAGGAAATTAATCTGCCCATCGGTAGCCCAACGTCCATATTCACCCTGTAAAAATACATCCAGGGTAACGCCCTTGTAACGGAATGTACTTCTAAATCCACCTGTATACGGAGATAATAGGGTAGGTCCAATAACCACCCTGTCTTTTGCCAATACCTGGTAAGTCAAATTACCAAGGCTGTCATACCACATTGGTCGACCCGTGGCAGGGCTTACACCGGCAAACCTTTGTGAAAATAAAACTCCTACAGGTTCCCCGACCCTGATACTGGTATTCGACGGCAATATTTTGAATCCTCCATAAAGCTCCATTACTTCCTGCTCATTATAAGCAAATGTCAGGTTTACGTTCCATCCGAATTCACCCGCGCTTTTCGGTTTGAAAATATCAGCTCCAATCGTCACTTCAATACCGCGGTTACGTAGTTTACCAATATTTGTTGCAATTGAGCTAAACCCTGTGGTTTGTTGTAAAGGTTGATTTAATAACAGGTCTTCTGTTTTCTTAAGATATAATTCAATACTTCCATTAATACGGCTGTTGAGAAAACCGAAGTCTGTACCAATATTCCAGGTTGAAGTTTGCTCCCATTTCAAACTCGGATTTTCCAGTTGCGAATAGCCAATCCCTGCCGCATTGTTATATACGCCGGCTCCACCATATAGTCCCAAACCATCAAAATTTCCGATCTGGTCATTACCGGTTTCCCCATAACTAAAGCGCAAGCGTAATGCTGAAACTACTCTTGAATTTTCGAGAAAACTTTCCCGGTCGATATTCCATGCGGTCTTAACACCGGCAAATGTCCCGTACCGGTAACCACTACCAAATCGTGAAGAACCATCATAACGAACTACGACGCCAGCCAGATATTTTTCGCGAAAGGCATAATTCACATTGGTAAATACAGCGTTTCTTCTGAACCCTGTAAATGTTTCACCAATTGTCAAAGGATTTGCTGCATTGCTTAGGGAGGTAAACTGGAATGTGGGAAAACCATCACCCGATTCAAAAGTGTTTATCTGGTTTTCCTTTCTGAATTCATATCCAACAAAACCATCCAATTTATGATCCGCTCCAAATGACCTGTTGAAGTTCAGTGTGGCAAATGTGTTGATATTCGTATTGTAATCATGCTCTAATTGTACCAACCCTTTTCGGTTGTATGCATCTGCAGTCCTGGAGTCCGATACACGCTTACCATTCAAATCACGGAAATCAATTCCCGCAAAGCCTTTTACCGATAACCAATCGAAAATCTTAAACTCAGCATTAAAATTACCGACGAGCTGATTGGTTCTTTGAAAACCACTGTTGAAATCATTTACCTGGATAATATTCTGATTCAATACACCGACAATATTGGCAGGCACATTTCCGGGGGTTCCGTAATAAGTACCATCAGGTTTATAAATCGGGTTGGTCGGAATGATACCGGAAGAAGAAAATGCCGGGCTTCCGAGAAAAGAACCGCTTACTGCGAAAGGCACATGTTGTTCGAATGAGCTAACGGAAGTAGACAAACCAAATGTCAAACGATCTGTTGCTTTATTAGTGAGGTCAACCTTCAAGCCGTAACGCTTAAAGTCAGCTTTTGTAACTATTGTACTTTGATCCGTATAGTTTGCCGAGACCCTGAACGTACTCCTTTCATTGCCCCCGCTGGCGGCTATTTCATAATTGCTGATGCGGCCATTGTTAATTGCCTCTTGTTGCCAGTCGTAAGTTGGAATAGTCGCGATCGCAGAATCTGCCTGAGCCATGGTATAAGTAGCAGCGTCCGGAAAACGAAGTTCATTCAGCACGGTTCGTTTTATAACCAGGTCCGTAGGTAAAAGATTATTTGCGAATGCAAAGGCTTCCGATCTTAATTGAAAATATTCAGGGCCGCTTGCCACATCCAGGTACCTGATCGGCATTACCGAACCAGTATAATAATTCGCAGTAAATCTTGTTTTACCGGCGCGCCCTTTTTTCGTTGTGATCAGTACGACACCATTGGCTGCAGTGCTTCCATAAATAGCAGCAGTAGCCGCATCTTTAATAATATCTATCGATTCGATATCGTCAGGATTTAGAAATGATAATGGATTGGATTCAGAAAAAGCAGCATCGCTGCGGGTATTCATTTGCACGCCATCAACCACGTACAACGGATCAACACCGGCCTGTATAGAACTTCCACCCCTGATGCGAACATTGATACCCCCACCCGGAATACCATTGTTGGCCTGCACCATCACTCCGGCTGCTTTTCCCTGCAAGGCTTTATCAACAGAGAGGTTTGGAAGATTCTCTAATTGATTTGCTCTTACACTGGAAATCGCTCCCGCTTCGTCTCTTTTCTTCCTGGTGGTAGTAAACCCGACCACGACCACTTCATTTAACGGGTTGGAAGTGGCTTTCAGTTTTACTTCAAAAACCGTGTTGTTCCCAATGGTGATGTTTTGTGTTTCATAACTCACACTCGAGATGGTGAGTGTTGTAGCCGTAGCCGGAACTTTCAAAACGAAACTACCATCCAGGTTTGTAACCGTACCAATTTTGGTACCCCGTACGAGCACAGACGCGTTCGCAACGGGATTCCCACCTTCATCGGTCACTTTACCTGAGACAGTCTTTTCCTGGGCTAAAATCCCTGAGATGAGGAATAGCTGGCATATAGCCAGAAGTAGAACTTTTCTCATGTGTGTAATTTTGGTTGTAAATAAATGCCTTAACCAGACAGACAATAATAAATTTACATACGCTGCCTCTAATAAACGTCAGTTCATGGCAAAAAATCGGAAAAAAAGAGGTTTTAGTTGCTCTCCCGGCTTTATAATCATCCAAAACTGACCCGGCGGGTAGTCCATTGAAGCATAAAATCCAAAAAAATACGGGGAGGTCTGAGATAGCAATGGATACTAAGGTTGGATCTGTTTGAAGTGATGTTCCATATGTGCAACATAGTCAACGATGATCCAACCCAGTGTTTTCAATTCCCCATTATGATATTGCGGATCAACCGCGTAATTCAATTTTTCGTTATCAATATTTCTAACCACAAAAACAATCTGCCTGTTCAATGACTGCCAAAGCGCAAGCAGGTGATCCAAGGGAAGATCCTGATAATTGTTGACTGCCACGAGCTCTGCTTGTTGATATTTCACCACTACGTATGGCAATGAAGAAAATTGCGCATCAGTAAATCTCTTAAGATTGTTTATCGCGGAATCTATCAGGTGCCCGAGTATTTCTTTTTTTGACCACTTACCCTCAGCTTGTCTATGCAAAAGTTCCTCTGATGAAAGTTCTTTCATTCTTAATGTAAAGGCGCCGATATGATTTTCGAGCCGATCGATTGATTTGTCTACATCCATCGTGTCGCCAGCGTATCCATTTTGTAAACTCATACTATAATGATTGATAGATAATGGCGGTACCCTGTCCTACTCCTACACACATCGTGGCCAATCCGTATTTTACTTTCCTTCTTTTCATTTCATATAACAAGGTCGTTGAAATTCTTGCTCCGCTGCATCCAAGAGGATGCCCTAAGGAAATTGCGCCGCCATTTACATTTACAATGGATTCGTCCAGCCCTAATTCTTTTATGCAGGCAATGCTTTGTGATGCAAAGGCTTCATTCAATTCGATCAAACCCATATCGTCAATCTCCAGCGCGGCTCTCTTTAATGCTTTTTGCGTGGCGGGTACCGGACCCATCCCCATAATCGCAGGATCAACACCGGCAGAGGCCATTGAAATGATCTTTCCGAATGGTTCTAATGAATATTTTTTTACGGCATCTTCATTGCACAGCAATAAACAAGCTGCTCCATCATTTATTCCTGAAGAATTTCCTGCCGTCACTGTTCCGTCTTTAATAAATGCCGGTTTTAATGAAGCCAGTTTTTCCAGTGATGTTTTGCGAGGGTGTTCGTCAGTTGTTATCCAGGTGATCAATCCATCTTTATTTAATTCAACTGCTGCGAGTTCATTATTGAAACGATCGGCTTCTTTTGCCGCAAAATATTTTTCCTGGGAGCGCAGGGCAAATGCATCCTGTTCTTTTCTTGAAATATTCCATTGACTGGCTACATTCTCGGCAGTCTCACCCATGGTGTAAGGATAGTACATGGCAGCCAGCTTCTCATTGATAAACCGCCAGCCCATTGTTGTATCAAACATTTCGGTTCTCCTGCTCCATGCTTCATTTGTTTTGCCCACAACAAATGGAGCTCTTGTCATGCTTTCGACGCCCCCGGCAAAATAAATATTGCCGTCGCCGCACATAATTCCTCTTGCCGCATCCATAATGCTTTGCATTCCGGATGCACATAGACGATTTACGGTGACTCCACCAACACTTACCGGCAAGCCTGCAAGGAGCGCCGCCATTCTTGCCACATTCCGATTATCTTCTCCGGCCTGGTTGGCGGCCCCTGCAATTACTTCTTCCACCTCGTTCATATCAATATTCTGATTCCTCTGCATCAATGCATGAATAACAATAGCAAGCAGATCGTCGGGTCTTATCGTCGATAAGACGCCTCCGTATTTACCGATTGGTGTTCGAATGGCATCTATAATAAAAACTTCTTTCATTATGTAACTGGCTTTTGACTGTCTATAAACTTCTCTTGCGGCGCTGCAAAGGAACATAAAACAGGTTTATCCGCGAAATCCCCATAATCCTGTAATCCTGGTTTATCTTTGCACGATGCTGAAGACAGAACAAAAAAATATCCGTCATTTGAGTTTGCAGGAACTGGAACAATATTTCGAAATCCTGGGTGAAAAGAAATTCCGTGCTAAACAAGTCTATGAGTGGCTTTGGCAAAAACATGCACACAGCTTTGCTGAAATGACCAACCTCAGCAAAGAGCTTCGCCAGAGATTAGCTGAAAATTTTACGCTGCCTGCATTAACGGTGAATGCTACACAATACTCGGCCGATGGAACAGTAAAATCAAGTTTCAAAACACATGAAGGATACCTGGTGGAAGGCGTGCTGATCCCGACAGAAAAAAGAACTACGGCATGTGTGTCTTCCCAGATCGGGTGTTCGTTAAGCTGCAAATTTTGTGCAACTGGTTATATGGAAAGAAAAAGGAACTTAACTTTTGATGAGATCTATGATCAAGTTGTGATGATCAACCAGCAATGCGAAAAAATATATGGTCATAAACTCACGAACATTGTATTCATGGGAATGGGCGAACCTTTATTGAATTATAAAAATGTGTTGAAAGCGATAGATAAGATCACATCACCCGATGGTTTAGCGATGAGTCCAAAAAGGATCACGGTATCCACGGCAGGCGTAGCTAAACAAATAAAACAACTCGGTGACGATAAAGTAAAATTCAAGCTGGCCTTATCACTTCATGCGGCAAATGATATAAAGCGTCATGAGATCATGCCGATCAATGATACCAATAATATCAGATCACTGATCGAAGCGCTGAATTATTTTTATAAGCAAACAAAGAATGAGATCACTTTTGAATATATACTTTTTAAGAACTTCAATGACTCGGTAAAAGATGCGGATGAGCTAATTAAGATATACCGCCAGGTTCCTGCTGATCTTATCAATATTATAGAATACAATCCGATCGATTTTGCCAAATTCGAAAAGCCAGATGAAAAAACGGTAGCCACATTCATGAATTACCTGGAAAAACATAAAGTGAATGCCCGCCTTCGCCGTAGCCGGGGGAAAGATATCGATGCTGCCTGTGGTCAACTGGCAAACAAAAACTAGCCATTCATCCCCGATTTTGCCCTTCTACGAAGAATTTCTTAGTTTTGATTAAACCTAACGGCCCGATCCGTGTCTGTTCATCATTAAAAAATAGACATTATGAAAAGAATATTGGTATTTGTCCTGGCGCTGTTGACAATCACTGCCGTTCAGGCGCAGAAAAAAAAGATAGCCGGTAAAGAAAAAAGTAAACTGATCGCAGAAAAGCTCAAGCTATCCGAAGAACAAAAGCAGAAAGCAAAAACACTCAACGAAGACTTCAGGAAAAAAATGACAGAACTGAAGAAAAAAGAAGAAATGACAGTAAAAGAGTGGAGGAGTCAAATGATGGAGCTCAATAAGAAACACCGCGAGGAAATGAAAAACCTCCTCACCCCGGAACAAAAGCAACAAATTGAAAAAATAAAAACCGAAAGAAAAAAGATCGCTGAGATCGATGACAGAGCGCGAATGGAAAAAATGAAGTTGCGGCTTGAACTGAATAATGAACAAGCTGAGCAATTGAAAAAGCAGCGGACCGAAATGATGGAAAAAATGAGGACGCTAAGAGAAAATAGGGCTTTGGATGATCAAAAGAAAAGGG
>DASTIZ010000500.1:0-4049 GCA_035717045.1 Chitinophagaceae bacterium | reverse complement strand
ATAACCACATGCATCAGTGCAAAAAGCCTTGCCGTCTTCCAGGCATCAAGCTTTTTATTTTCAATCGCCTTCCTCACAATATTATTCCAGAGGAAAGACGGCCTGTTTTCACTCCAGAATTTTGAGATTTTTTCTTCTTCCGCAGTGCGGGTGCTCCCAATTCTTGCACCTTTTGATTTCACTTCATTAAAATCTGCAGTGTATTCATTTGAGTTCACTGCGTAAGGGCCCGCAGGCCTGAACTGCTGATTGCTTTCTATAACCCAGGGTCTCATGACCGTGCCCCAATTCGGTACATTTCTCAAAGCAACCAGGGTTTGCGTGGGCACCCAATTTATAGCTGTAAGAGTAGAACGATATTCTCCAGGATTCGTGCCGTTAGGAGGAGTGGCAGAATTAATAATAAGTTGGGTAAATCCATCATTGGCCCGGTTAGCAATAAGTGCATCGGCAGACCGCTTGCCAAGTTCTTTACCCAGCTCCTTACTCTCTCCATCCGGAATTGTTGCTAGGCTTTCATTGTACCATTGATCAATTGGCGGATTTCCGACGAGAGTAGTTCGCTTCATCATCCAATAAGCCGCGCTTGCTACTGCCGCATCAGGATTGGCATGCTGTTCTCTTTCATGAAATGCATAACGTTCATATTTGGGTTTAATACTGTTTAGCGCATCGTGCACGGCAACCTGAATTCTTGCAAAAACACGGGTGCGGGCCGGCTGGGAAAAGCCCGGGTTAAGCACTGCTGCTGCTTTTTCGTTCCAATACAAGACCATATCATTTTCTACAAAACCCGGTTCATCGGGCCTGTGGCCATTTGAAGAAGTTTGTTCTTCGGGTAGGGCGGGGTTATAGGTGGTTTCTTTTTGACAGGAAAAATTTATAACCGTTATGACAGCAAGAGATGTTGCTATCGTTAATCTGAGTTTAATTAGTTTCATAATTTTGATTTTTACTGTTGAATAATATTGAAAGAAGCGACTTTGTATTATTAACTTTTGGGGAGGGTGATGTTCAATTGATCTTCTAATTCGTAAATGAGCCTTAACATTTTTTCCTCTACTCTTTTTTCAAGTTCATCCAGTAAATTCTCCAGGGTTTTGTTGCCGATTTGTAGAAAGCCCTTTTCGATTTTTACACAGCCATCAAAAATGGCAGCATAGATTCCGACTTTTTCAGCGATGCCCATTCGTTCTTGTGGTAAACTGGTTTCTTTTTTTGCATACAAAGCCGGGGCGAGACTTTCAGGATTTGAATTAATGGCTATAACACCACAGCCGGTTTCACTTTTTCCATACACCCCGGCACCACCTGTCGTGCTTCTGGATACTCCATAAACACCATTCCATGTGTCACTTTCTCCCCATACACCAGTACCCCTGCTTTTCCCTAATACTCCGGGGCCGGCTTCTTCACTTGTATTATCATTGATGCCGGTTACTCCACCATGATATTTTGCTGAACTATGGCCGTACACGCCATGCGCATTTTTGCTTCGGCCATATACTCCGTTACCGCCGCCTTCGTCGCAGGCGCCGGCTATTCCGGCATGACCATCAGCGGTAGTGTAGCCAAGTACGCCATTAAAAATTGTGCTTGTTCCCTGAACTCCGGCAGTTCCTTCCGGGTCGGTATTGTCTGAAAATTTTTTAATGAAGTCTCCCATGATTTTAATTTGTTGTATTGAACAATGTTGTTTTTTAGTACGGTTTTATTGCGGGCTGTCATTTATGATTTTTTAAATGGCAACGCGTTGATCAATTCTCCAACTTGCCGGCCTTGAATTCCACCTGCTTCTCCCCCAAATCGAAAAATAGTGCCACCGCTAACTCTTGCCTCCACTATGTCCTCTGCAATCGCATTTAATGAAGGATAAGAAAAAATTCCATGAGTGGATTGATGCACACTGTCTATGACAGCGTAGTTAGTTCCAAAATAATTTTCAAGTATAGCTACGGAGGACGCAATGACCGATGATTCATCGGGATACGAAGGAGTTTGAGGTGTTGTCCCGAAAGAAAGCCAGGTGTTATTCCCCATCACATTCCGGATATAGGTGACAGGGCGTATGAGTGAATAATGGAATTTTGATTTGAATACGGCGGAAACCGCATCGAAGGCCGCCATCGTTTGTTTAGCATATAATACAGCAGCGATTTCAAGATTCAAGTTTTCTTTGACGAAAATACCGGTACTGAGTCTGACTATATGGCTTATCGGGTTATGATTGGGAGCCAGGTCTCTCCAGTTACTGAATGCCCTCATTTCATATGGTGTAATGGCATTGCGTCGTTGGAACACTTCGCTTGCAGCCTGGTAGAAGGCGAAGGAGGGGTCAGTTGAATATACGGGATGCGGGGCTGCAAGGACTGTGTTGACAATATTGGGAATGAACGTTCTCAGGTTTCCTGTACACTGGCCTACGGCAGGGAAAAACCCCGGGGGGGTTGGAACCCAGTTACCGAGCCCACCCAATGGAGCGTAAGGCGGGCATGGGGCCGGAGTTCCGGCCGGATTGAATGTGCCATCCGTTCTGCTCCAATCGTAAATTACATCGGCCACATACCTTCCAAAATCATTGGAAAATTGTAACTGTTCTGGAGTTATCCGCGATTGAAATGAGGTGTTCAGGACGGTTTCCAAAGCCTGGACCTGGGTAAGATCTGGGGAGGGATAACCCTGCATAATCCGGGTCGAAATCCGGGCAATGGCTGCATTGGCGCAAGCTGGCCAGTAATATTCTTTTTTATTGTCTGCTTCAATTGTATTCCCTGTTAAATGCTTATAGATTGATTGATAAGAGGGCATACCGGGAACTACTGATTCATAAAGGGTGATGCCTGCATAAGTTAAAATGCGGACGGCTGGCGCGACAGTATAGGGTTTTGTCCTGGTGAACTCGGTTAGCAGATTGAACCATTCAGTAGCAACATCTGAGGTATATTGTTTTGTGTGGGGAAGAGTATTTGCTTTGCTATTCACTGATTGAGTTGCGAATTCTTCAAGTCTCTTTTCTTTAGCAAATGATGGCTCTTTCTGACAGCCACCAAGGAAGGTCGCAAGTTGTATCAGAAGTATCAGAAGAATCATTGATAAATTCATACCAGTTAATTCAAATTTTTTCATAATAGTTTTTTTAAATGAAGAGATTTTGTGATTAATGGTTAGATAAAACTATTGATCAGTCAATACTAATTTTTTGTATAAACGACCGGATAGCGGCAGGATAAGTCATAAGTCTTATATCTGATTTTATGAAGTGTATGCCTCTTTTAGAGCGTTCATCTGCGACAAAAAACCTTTATCGCAGTATCTTACCTGAATGTCGTAATCAATAAGTTTCTTTTTTTTTCGGGCAGACAAATTGATTACTTTTAAAAGAGAATTTGACCATGACTTTAAAGACTTTAATATTCTCTGAAGAAAAGAGTGTTCGGATCAAACGACACCTGCTGTTTTGGTCCTGCTGGCTTTTGCACTTTTGTATGACTCATGCCGCCAACGCATTTGGGAAACCAGAGATCTCCTATTTCCAAAAACCGAAATTCACGATATTAGAAAGTATTCTGCTTATACTTATCCAGGTTCCGATTGTTTATCTCATGATCTATATTGTTCTTCCGGTTTTTTTCCTAAAAAGAAGGTACGTACTAGGCGTTTTGGCAACTAACCTGTTATGGTTTTTAGCAGGTGCAATAACTTTCGTTCTTATCGAAAGTGTTTTTCCCAGCGTCACTTCATTTCTGTTATCCCCTGAAGAGCTGAAAAACACACAACGCCCTACAGGTCAGTCATTTTTTATGAGTGTGATGTTTCTTAACAAAGGCGTTTTTACGGTGATGGCTTCTGCATTGGTGATCAAATTTGCAAAGTACTGGTACCTTAAAGAACAGCGAAACATTCAGTTATTAAAAGAAAATGCTGATGCCCAATTACAATTATTGACTGCGCAGGTTCATCCACATTTCTTATTCAATACATTAAATAATATTTATTCACAGGCGCAGAATGAATCACCAAAAAGTTCAAAAATGATCATGGGTTTGTCC
>DASTIZ010000499.1:0-2930 GCA_035717045.1 Chitinophagaceae bacterium | reverse complement strand
AATCCTCAGGCATTGGACAAGTGTATATTTGTTTGGTGGTCACTGATTGCTGGTGTTGTGAATGGTCTTCTTTCTTTTCATTATTACACGCAGTAAAACCAATTAGCAATAAATAAAAAACAACAGGCAAAATGAAGATCTTACCAAAGACGAAGTAGCTCTGGTTTTTTTCCAATTGCCAATTGCTAATTGTCAATTGCCCGCTTATCAAAAATCGTTTCATAATAAATCATTTGATTTCCAATATTCTCTCCAACTCAACCTGCATTAACAATAATTCTTTCAGTTGGTCCAGGTATTCAAGTTGTGTCATATTTAAGGTTTCCCAGGCATCGAAAAGCATGAATAGTTCTTCAGTGTTTTGCTCATAAGCAAGTTGATAAGCCGAATAATTGTTTCTTAACGCAGGAATGATTTTTTCTTCATACAACCTGATTTGCTTTTGCTTTGCAACAATCTCGCTACTCATTGATTCAGCCATGCCCGTCGCTTCATTCAATATCATTCGTTTCTCCTGTTGTAAACTTTCATTGCGCCATCTGATACTTTCCATATTTGCCTTATACATTCGGGAAGCACCTCTTGTAAAAGGAATTTTCACCATTCCCATCAATGAATACTGCATCGGCAATCCGCCGAAACCAAACATATGCTCGTACCGAATCCCGAACTCCGGCTTGAGCTTTGCTTTTTCGGCTCCGAATTTTAACCAGTTCAACTGGATTTCTTTAGCCACTGCCTTCAGATCACTTCTTGCCGTAACTAATTGAGCGCTGTCAAACAACTCATCTGAATAATCTCTAAACATATAAACTGTGTCGATTGAAAATTCAACCCGTTTGTCCCGGTTCATCAAAGTGTTTAGTGCAATTCTTTTCAATGCAATTTCATTCTCCAGCATTACCGACATTTTTTCCAGGGTACCTAAAGCAGCTTTCGCTTTATAGTAGGCGTTGATCTTTTCTAAACCGTTTTTATATCGCAACTCAGCACTTTGGATCATGAAGTTGATCAGTTTCTCATTTTGGGCGAGTACCTTTATTTTTTTCTGAATAATTAGCCAATCATAGTAATTCTTTTTTGCTTCTGCGTACAGTTGGTTCAGCGAAAAATTCTTTTTTTCTTTTTCAATTGATGACATGGCCGACATATAAGCAAACTCAGCATCCTGTCTTTTCCGGTTGGGAAACATTTGTTGTACCGAGATCATGTATTGCCCCATGCCTTCCTCGTATCCACCCATGCCGTCTTCCATTTTTTTCCAACGATTCGGATTATAAGGCGTCATCCATAGACCAGTTGCCAATTCAAGCGGCATCCAGCTTCTTGATCCTTTGGCGGCTTCATCCATTGAGCGAATATCATTATCGTACATTTTTAGCAATGGGTGAACATCCCTTACAGAATCCAGCAATGCATTTAAAGACAAAGCCTTTTGCGCAATGCTATTTTCAGAAACCAGAAAAATGGAAAGAACAATTAATAAAATATTTTTTTTCATTGTTATGAATTTTATAGCTTCTTATTCATTCGCCAACTGCGCAATCTGCAATTTGTTATGCCTCTTTAATTCATATTCCCTAACCATCGCATACATCACCGCTAAAACGATCAACACAAAAATTGTTGATGTGATCAAACCGAAAACAAAGGGATAGGTGATCGGCTTCATAACATCACTGCCGGGTCCTGTCGCCAGCAAAACAGGTAATAATCCCAAAATATCCACGATCACCGTCATAAGCTTGGGTCGCAGCCGAAGGACAGCTCCTTCATAAATCGCATCTTCAAGCGCTGCCTTATTCATCGGCTGTTGTAGTTCCTCCTGTTTCCTTACTTTGTTATATAAGGAATTATTAAGATACACCAGCATAAGTACCCCGGTTTCTACGGCTATTCCAAACAATGCAATAAAACCAACCGCTACGGCAACGGAAAAGTTTACATCAAAAAAATGAAGTGAGTAAGCTCCGCCAACAAGTGCAATGGGAATAGATGACAGTACGATCAATACTTCCCTGAATGTGTGAAAAGTGAAATACAGAATGATAATAATGATTACCAATACAACCGGTAAAATGATCTTCAAACGCTGTTCTGCTCTTACCTGGTTTTCATACTGCCCGCTCCATTCTAAATAATATCCTTTAGGAAGCTTTTTTACTGCATCGGATAATCTTCGTTTTGCATCATCAACGGTGCCGCCGAGGTCACGATCACGTACATTGAACAAAAGCGTACCCCGCAGCATCGCATTTTCGGAAGTGAGCATTGGCGGACCTTCTGCAATTTCAATGTCAGCCAATGCCGCCAGCGGAATAGGACCGTAGCCCATCGTACTTACGGGAAGTCGTCTCAGTTTTTCAATCGAATTGCGATAATCCTGGGCCATTCTTACATTCACGGAAAAACGCTGCCTGCCTTCAATAGTTTGAGTAATATTGATACCGCCCAGGGCAATTTCAACAAACATGTTTACGTCATCTACCGAAAGATTGTAACGTCCAAGTTCCTCTTTCTTAATTTTTATGTCGATATACTTACCGCCGGTTATCGGCTCTACATAAAGATCCTTTACTCCTTCTACTCCCTGTAATGATTTTCTGAATTCCTGTGCCAGCATGTTGATCGTGTCAAGATTTTGACCATAGATCTTCACTCCCACATCGGTACGAATACCCGTAGAAAGCATATTAATACGATTAATGATGGGTTGCGTCCATCCATTTACCACGCCTGGTATCTGCATCTTTGCATTCAGTTCATTGATGATATCATTCTTTGTGACCCCGTCCCGCCATTGCGATTGTGGCTTTAGCAATACAATTGTTTCAATCATACTAATTGGCGCATTATCGGTAGCCGTATTGGCCCTGCCTGCTTTGCCCAATACATTCTGTACTTCCGGCACCGTAAGCATCAGTTTGTCC
>DASTIZ010000498.1:0-2840 GCA_035717045.1 Chitinophagaceae bacterium | reverse complement strand
TAACTTTTTTGTTTGTGCCGATCTGGGTCACTGGCCGAAGAGTGGTATCAATCCCCTGGATGCGGTGAAAAAATTAAGCGGGCATATCATTGGCATTCATTTGAAAGATATTGCTGCCTATAACGATCCGACATTGAAGGATATACCTGTTGGGACCGGCGTCATTGATTTCCCGGCAATTTTCGCAGAGCTAAAGAGACAGGGCTTCAAAGGAAATATTTATATTGAGCGTGATGCTGAAGATCAGCCAAGCAATCTTCCTTCCGTGATACAAACGGTGAAATATTATAATGAGCAGATCAGTAAGTTGAACCAGGATTAACAGGATTAAATGGATTTGGAGGAAAATGAGATAAATCCTTCCCCCAATTTTCTATCAAATAAGAACGAATCCCACGCGAAACAGGACAAATTTTTTCTTGAAAGCACTCTGGGATAATAAAAAGCATCCCACCGGTTCGTCTCTAATCCCTTCAATCCTGTAAATCCTGGTTTTTATGTCTTTTAGCCAAAACTTCTACGACATCATTGAGCATATAATTTTTAGCCTGGAGTAGAACCAAGTAATGGAATATCAGGTCAGCAGCTTCCCCTAAGAACTTTTCCTTATTGTCGTCCTTGCTTTCAATCACAAGTTCCACAGCTTCTTCACCTACTTTTTGCGCAACCTTATTTAACCCTTTCTCAAATAAAGTAGAAGTATAGGATGTGGCCGAGGGATTGTTTTTCCTGTCAGCGATCACGGCTTCCAGTCTTTCCAGGGAGAAAGAGCTATTATTTTCATTAAAGCAAGTATCAGCTCCGGTATGGCAAACCGGACCGGTAGGGAAGGCCTTGATCAGTAAAGTATCGTTGTCACAATCTGCAATGATCTCCTTCACCAGTAAAAAGTTATTACTCGCTTCACCCTTTGTCCATAAGCGTTGCTTGCTGCGACTATAAAAAGTTACTTTGCCCTCAGCATTGGTTTTACTTAACGCTTCTTCGTTCATAAAACCAAGCATTAGCAACTTATTGCTTACTGCATCTTGCACTATTGCGGGGACTAATCCATCTGCATATTTTGAAAAATCTGGTTTCTTACCCCCGGCACTTGCAGGGGAGTTTTGTGAGCTCATGACTTTTTATTTTTGTTAATCGGCTTTGGTAATTCTATTTGGCTTCTGTTGCGACGCGCAGCCTGCACTGAGCGAAGCGAAGTGTTCGACGTTCCGTTCGCTATTCAACATTCTTTGCCACAGAATGCACGGAATTTTTATCTATCAGGATCCCTGCCTGCCGGCAGGCAGGCGTGCAATCCCTGGCTACTATTCTCTATTCAGTGATTCATATCCTAACCGCTATTTTTTTATCGGATAGGTATTCTTTCAGTTCGCGTATTGCAATTTCCTTAAAATGAAAAATACTTGCTGCTAACGCCGCGTCAGCTGAAGCCTTTTCAAAGACTTCTACAAAATGGTCCATCGTACCGGCACCACCACTTGCAATCACCGGAACTGGTAATTTTTCCGAAAGCAGTTTTGTTATTTCAATTGCAAAACCACTTTTTGTCCCGTCATGATTCATAGAAGTAAGTAAGATTTCACCGGCCCCCCGGTCAACCGCCTCCGTTGCCCACTCAAAACATTTCTTTTCGGTCTTTGTCCTGCCGCCGTTGAGATAGACATACCATTCATTATCATCTTCCTTTTTTGTATCGATTGCCAGTACTATACATTGACTTCCGAATTCTTTTGCAAGATCATCTATTAAGCCGGGTCTCTTAAAAGCGGATGTATTAATGGAGATCTTATCAGCCCCGTTTTGCAATAAAATATTTACATCATCCACGCTGCTGATGCCACCGCCGACCGTAAACGGAATATTTACATGGTGGGCGATCTTGTTTACCAGTTCGCTTAGTGTTTTTCTTTTTTCAACAGTCGCAGTTATATCAAGAAAAACCAATTCATCCGCTCCTTCCCTTGCGTACAGTGCTCCCAGCTCCACCGGATCACCTGCATCACGAAGATTGATAAAGTTGGTTCCCTTCACGGTTCGCCCATCTTTGATATCCAGGCAAGGTATTATTCTTTTTGTTAACACTCTTCGATGATTATTAATTATTGATCATTTATTATTTCGTGATTTTTGATGCACGGTTTTTTAATTCCGGGTGCTTAAACTCACTCTTGTTCCCAGGTTACCCGAAGTAAATTCTGTACAAGGGTGGCGGGTGCGAAAATCGAAAACTCGTTTACGGGTACCATATAAATGGTTTGAGATCGCTTAACAGTATTTTTTTCTCATAAAGTGCTTTTCCCACAATGGCACCACGGCAACCGGTTTCTCTTAGTTTGAATAAATCGTCAACAGAAGTTACACCCCCGCTGGCGATAAGATCAATTGAGGGATGAAGGTTCAGTATTTTTTTATACAGGTCGATAGCCGTGCCCTTCAGCAGACCGTCCTTATCAATGTCAGTGCAGAAAAACTGTTTTACGCCTTTTGTTTTATAATTTTCGATGAGTTCAGAAACCGTCATCTCCGTTGATTCGGTCCAACCTTTAATGGCGAGTTTTTCATCTTTTACATCTGCACCAATGATAAATCTCTGCACGCCAAATTCAAACAACCAATCTGTCAACATTTTTTCATCTTTTACTGCGATACTGCCGATCGCCGCAAATGCGGCACCGGAATCAAGGCATATGCTCACATTTTTCCTGGAACTAATGCCGCCACTAAAATCAATGATGAGTCTTGTTTTTGAAGCGATTTGCTCAAGCACTTTCCAATTCTTTACGTCGCCGGCTTTTGCTCCATCAAGATCTACCAGATGCAATCTGCGTAATCCTGCA
>DASTIZ010000497.1:0-6242 GCA_035717045.1 Chitinophagaceae bacterium | reverse complement strand
CCGGAATTTTTTTACGTTAAAGATTCAAGGCAACTCAAAAGGAGTGATACAATTGAGGGTTCTTGATGTCTCGGGAAGGGTAGTTGAAACAAAAACCGGAATTACTGTCAATACCACTTTTCATTTTGGCAACAACTTACCAGCAGGTGTATATTTTATTGAAGTAACGCAGGGTAAACAGCGGCAAATAGTGAAGTTGATCAGGCAATCATAACATGCATAATGGACATAATCCGGCATAGAAAAAATGGGGTACAATTGATTTGGACGAGAGTAGCATTCATAAAAAATTAAAACCAAATGCAAGTCATTCAGCAATATAAACTAAGGATTAATGATGTAAGATTCAATGGAACGAAACCAGGGCCTGACTATCTAATCACTTTACCAGCCGATAATTTTTTATTGGATGCAGTGATCCAATCGATCCCGACGGGACATAAGCAATTTCCTCCGGACAAAATTTCAGGCCCTCTTTTTCAATTTAGTTCTACGATCTGATTTCAATAACGAAAGCCAAAACGCTCTTTAACGGTAGATATTTTCTTAATTAATCATAACAAGTATAGTAAAATCAGGAATTACAGCCAATCATTTGCCATAAATAAAAATGACCTTCCAAAATCAGGAAGGCCATTTGCATATTTTTAAACTGGGATATTATTGGACTACCAGCCTGAATCCATTCCCGTGTATATTGACGATCTCGATCTTTGGATCGTCCTTCAGATATTTTCTGAGCTTGGCAATATATACATCCATACTGCGGCCATTAAAATATGTATCGCTACCCCAGATCTTTTTTAGTGCCTGTTCCCTCGGCAGCAGGTCATTCAAATGTTCTGCAAGCATTTTTAGCAGTTCGTTCTCTTTGGGAGATAACGTTTGGGTGATGCCATTGTGTGAAAGCTGGCGAAGTTTTGGATTAAAATGATAGCTAGCAAGATCGTATTCTTTATTCTCAGCTTCTTTATTGATTTCTTCATTACGTTTGAGTATCGCCTTTATCTTTAACAGCAGGACTTCGCTGTCAAAAGGTTTCGTGATATAGTCATCAGCGCCGAGCTTGTAACCCTGTATCACATCTTCCTTCATCGTTTTGGCACTGATAAAGAACAAAGGAATGTCCGGGTCTACATCTCTTATTTCTTCTGCCAGTGTAAAGCCATCCATGTTTGGCATCATAACATCCAGCAGGCAGATATCAAATTTTTCGCGTTGAAAAGCGGCAAGCCCGAGGCGGCCGTCTCTTTCTAATGTTACATCGTAATCATTTAGTTCCAGGTAATTCTTCAACACCGTTCCAAGATTTGGATCATCCTCGCACAATAAGATTTTAGGTTTTTTTCCGTCCATAATTATTAAGTTTATCGTTTTTCTTCCCTCACCCAGCCCTCTCCTTGCTTCCTGCTTCGTCTCGCCTCAGGCGAGACTCACAGTTCGCAATGACGTGGAGCGGGTCGGGTGAGTGCGAATAAAGTTAATTCATTTAAAGTATCATACCATCATTGCGTAATTTTTTGTTAAGAAGGATTGTATTTGCCGGGCACTGTACATTTGCAGGTAAACTTTTCTACAATGGCAATGCATCTGACTCCTGACAACCGGCTGAAGAAATTAGTAGTGATCGGCGATAGAGTATTGATAAGACCGGCAAAGCCCAATGAGAGAACAGCCAGCGGTCTTTACCTGCCACCCGGTGTACAGGAAAAAGAAAAAGTGCAACAGGGTTATGTCATAAAAACAGGGCCGGGTTATGCTATACCTATGCCCATAGATGATGAGCTCTGGAAACAGGACGATGACCAGGTAAAATATGTTCCTCTACAAGCTAAGGAAGGCGACCTGGCGATCTTTTTATTAAGCGGTGCTACCGAAGTGATGTATGAAAAGGAAAGATATTTCATTGTACCACAGAGTGCAATTTTGATGCTGGAGCGAGAGGAGGATCTATGATTTTAGATTTTAGTCCCGATAGCTATCGGGAGCGGATTTCAGATATGAACTGCGCCTATTATTCAATTAAAAACCTATTCATGCCGAATAAAATAAAATTTTCAGAAGCGATAAGATCAGGCTATACGTTCAAAAACGAAGCGTACAAGATCGGTTGCGCAATGCTGGATGGCGAAGTGATCAGTGATGCCCCGGTTTTGCTTCCATTAAAAACTATGAACCGGCATGGATTGATTGCCGGAGCAACCGGTACCGGCAAAACGAAGACGTTGCAGGTATTAAGTGAAATACTCAGTGATGCCAGCGTGCCCGTGGTGATGATGGATATAAAAGGAGATCTGAGCGGTATTGCTGTTGCCGGTATCGCAAATGATAAGATCAACGAAAGGGCGCAAAAGCTAAATATTGAATTTAAACCCGCAGCATATCCGGTTGAACTCTTAACATTAAGCCATCAGAAAGGAACAAGATTGAGGGCAACCGTAAGTGAATTCGGCCCCGTATTGCTTTCAAAGATCCTTGGATTGAATGACACGCAAGGTGGCGTGGTTGCTGTGATTTTTAAGTATTGTGATGATACAAAGCTCCCATTGCTCGACCTGAAAGATTTTATTAAAATGCTTCAATATGTAAGTAATGAAGGCAAAGCGGAACTGGAGAAGACATATGGAAAGATCTCGACAACATCTACAGGCACTATTTTAAGAAAAGTCATCGAACTCCAGCAGCAGGGTGCAGACATATTTTTTGGTGAAAGAAGTTTTGACGTAAATGATTTAATAAGGATCAGTGACGATGGTCGCGGAATCATATCGGTGATCCGGGTGACCGATATCCAGGACAAACCAAAACTATTTTCGACTTTCATGTTACAGCTGCTTGCCGAGTTATATGCGGGTTTTCCGGAGGAAGGAGACCTGGATAAACCAAAGCTTGTTATGTTTATCGATGAAGCACACCTGATATTCCAGGAGGCAAGTACGGCGTTACTTCAACAAATTGAGACCATCATAAAACTGATTCGTTCTAAAGGAATCGGTATTTTCTTTTGTACACAAAATCCAATGGATATTCCTGCACCCGTACTTGCTCAATTGGGATTAAAAGTGCAGCATGCGTTACGGGCATTCACGGCCGCAGACAGAAAAGTAATTAAGAAAACTGCCGAGAACTACCCTGAAACAGAATTTTATCAAACGGATGAGCTGATAACACAATTAGGGATTGGGGAAGCATTGGTTACTATGTTGAATGAAAAAGGCATACCCACGCCGCTTGTTCATTGTATGATCCGTCCACCCCAAAGCCGGATGGATATCCTGACAGACACGGAGATTGATGGTGTAGTCGCCAAATCAAAAATAGCGGCAAAGTATAACGAGGTTGTGGACAGCGAAAGTGCATACGAGATATTGAATGAAAAGTTAAGGGAAGCGGCAAAGGAAGACGAGGAAACGAAACAACGAAAAATACAGGAAGAAGCGGAAAAAAAGACCGCTAAAAATGACAAAGGGTTTTTTGATGACCCCATCGTAAGAAGCATGACCCGCACGGCAGGCAATACGATCGTAAGAAGCCTGTTGGGAGTTTTAGGAATTGGTGGCAGGAGACGTAAACGGTCCTTGTTCTGATTTATGGAATTTACTTCTGTTACCATCTCAATAAGGCATGCGATACAGGACAATTTTTTTCTTTCCTTTGAATTACTTAAGCCTTACCCATCCCGCTTTGTCAACTTCCAGTTTATCTTCTGCCTGTAAAAACTCTATTACCGTCCACGCCTTTTCTTTTTTGAAAGAAGCTAATTTATCCAGTAATTCTTTTGAGGGCATAGGCTGTGGTGCCAAAACTGCTTGTATTCGTTCACGAATCTTGTCAAATTCTTTTTCATCAATCTGGACTCTTTTCTGACGAAGACAATTATCGCACACTTTGCAGTTATGGAGTTTTGTGTCACCGAAATAAGCGCCGATCATTTTGCTCCGGCAGGTAACCAGTTCCTGGACATATTGGATGATGTTCTTCACCCTTGCCGAGAATTGCTCCTTTCTTCTATTGTAGAGCTCAAGATTCAGAGACAGGTCTTCGGCTTTTACACGATTTCTCCCAAGGAAGAGTTGTGGGGTTTCTTTTTGTTGTTCGTAATGTATAATTCCATATTGATCCAATCGATGAAGATCTTTTTTTATTTCTTCAACATCTTTTTTTAACAGTCGTACCAGGAGCGTCTCGGAAACAGACGCAGGAAAATCAAAAACACCCTCGTAACCGCGAAGCAAAGCTTTGATCGCCGGTTCGAGGTCAGGATGAGTCTTTTCAAAGTCATATAATGCTTCTTTGGTTGTGGTGAATTTTACTTTTGATGAAATAAAAACCTGCTCGTTCAATGCCAGCCAGTTGTCCTGTTCCAGGGCCTTCAATGCATAAATAGCCGTATGCGTGTTCAATTTGAATTTTTTTACAAAATCATTTAGATCAAAATCATAATAGTTGCCTTCCCCACTGCCCGCAGGTATTTGCAAATAATTGGCGACTGCCTGGTAAACAGTTCTTATGTCATCCATTGATGGATACCGAATGGCGGACATTCCTTCGAGTTCAGGGATGTCATGATCATCATATAATAGCACGGCATATGATTTTTCGCCGTCTCTCCCGGCACGACCAGCTTCCTGGTAATAATTTTCAAGGCAATCAGGAATATCAGCATGAATAACAGAACGGACATCTGGTTTGTCGATTCCCATTCCAAATGCATTTGTACAAACGATTACTCTTATTTTGTTTCGTATCCAGTCTTCTTGTCGTTTATTCCTTTCTTCCTGCGGCAAACCCGCATGATAAAAATCTGAAGAGAAATTTTGCAGCTGTAACAGGTCAGCAATTTCTTTTGTTCGCTTCCTGCTCTTGCAATAAACTATTGAAGTACCGGGAACCTTATTCAATATCTCGATGACTTTATTGATCTTGGATTCAACTTTAAAAACACTGTAGGAAAGATTTTTTCTTTCGAAAGACTGGCGAAAGACAGACCAACCCCTCATCCCCATCCCTTCTCCATCGGAGATGGAGAAGGGGGTCGTGGTGGCGACACTCCGGTTTTTATCAAGTAACTCAATAAACGCTATTATCTTCTTTTGAACTGCATAGGGGTTTGCTAATATTTCTTCATTCGTAAATCTTAGAAGTGTAAATTTTTTTTGTTTTAGGGCTTCCGTTCGATATTCGTCAAATAACTTTTGTTCTTCATTATTATGATAGCCGCCGTCTGTTTCTATAATCAATCCTTTTTCCAGGCAAACAAAATCAACGATAAAGGCTTCAATAGGATGTTGTCGGCGAAACTTGTATCCTGTTTTAGAATTTCTTAGTAAATGCGATAGCGCTGCTTCCGCTTCGGTGCTATTTTTCCTATTAAGCCTGGCATTTTCGAATTGTACGATCTGTTGAATTTTATATTTGGGATATCGGTCCGCCCAGGCATCCCCTCTCCGGCCTTGCCGGAGAGGGGCCAGGGGTGAGGTGAGTTTCTCGCAGATATCTTTTTGTACATCTGGTGTGGCCGAAGCAGACAGCGCCAGAACAGGTACATCTGGCATTTCTTCCCTTAACGCCGCAATTCGCAAATAAGGCGGACGGAAATCATAACCCCACTGTGAAATGCAATGTGCCTCGTCTACAGCAATAAGATTTATATGCATGCCCGGCAGGTATTCTTTGAATAATCTCGTTTCTAATCTTTCGGGGGAGACATAAAGAAACTTGCAATTGCTTTCCGTGGCGACCTTAAGTGTATTGATCACTTCTGCACGGGTCATGCCTGAATAAATAGCATACGCAGTGATATTTTTTTTGCGAAGATTCTCCACCTGGTCTTTCATCAATGCTATTAAAGGAGAAATGACGAGGCATAAACCTTCTTTTGCTAAAGCCGGAACCTGGTAACACAATGATTTGCCACCACCTGTTGGCATTAAAGCCAGCGTATCTTTTCCTTGAAGAACGGAATTAATGACATCTTCCTGTAATGGACGGAACGAATCGTAGCCCCAGTATTGTTTAAGAATGTAGTGAATCGTCAGTCGTGAGTCGTGAATATGGCCGGGTCTTTCCATCAAGAAATCATTTTCGAGATCAATTGAAAGGTCCGAACCATTAATATTCCTAATTCCTTAAGTTTTTCCTTTGTGGTATAGTTAAGTTTGGAAGCGATATCCAATGCTGCATCAATTTCAATAACTGATCCCCTTGCAATTTCATAAAACCTTCTTCTTTCAATCGCAGAT
>DASTIZ010000496.1:0-7095 GCA_035717045.1 Chitinophagaceae bacterium | reverse complement strand
GCTAACCCGGCAACACCGGCAAAACTCGGAAGTGTTCTGCATTTACGCGCCTGTGATCCTGTTGTTTCAAATGATACTATTTCGTATGTTACTTTGCAAGGAAGTGCACGTTGCGGTCCCGCCGAATCAGGCTTGTATATTTATGACATTAAAAATGTTTCCAGGCCTTCACTCTTAAAACTATTGCCGCTTTATTCTCCCTATGGTTTGGGTTTGGTTGACTCGGTTGTTTTTGTTTGCCAGGGTAATAATGGATTAACCGCCATTGATATTAAAAAGCCAACTGATCCAAAGATAATGTATACAAAAAATGATGGAGAATACGTGGATGTTATACCCTATGATAACATGCTCATCTGTTATGTGAAGACCGGAATATTGATCTATGATATTTCTGATCTTGGAAATATTTCAAAGATCGGAGAAATAAACAATTGATTGTTAAGCCTCGAGTTTATAACCAGTCCTGTATTCCCTTTTCACAAACTGGTTCGCCGGTTCAAAATTGGTGATCTTCATGTTCTTTCCATCCCATAACAATTGCTTGCGGCCATTGAATTGCCTCCGATTATTGACTGTTTCAAAATGATTATAACTCAACACGGCAAGATTTCCCATTAAAACAGTTTCGGTCAATGGGCCTGCTTGTGAGAATGGCGAACTCGTGTAGGCGCCATAACCTTTTTTGCATGCGTCGGTCCATTGTTTTTGATGACCTTCTGACCCATTCTTTACAAATTCATATTTTGATGTCGGCAAACTGGTGGACGCCATTAATTTGGTCGGTAGCAGCGTGGGCTTTCTTCCAAACAATCCTGCCATTAATTTACCTTTTGTTCCTTCAAACAGAATTCCTCCATCCCACTCTCCAAATTGTTCATCGGGTAACAATTCTGCAGGCCGTTTTGGTTTAATGCCGCCATCATACCAGATCAACTCAACGGGGGCCAGCTGACCACGCTTTGGAAATTGAATATGAATTTTTGCTGAAGGGGGGAAACTTCCTTTGTAAAAACTTTCCTGGAAAAATCCGGTATACACCGAAGTCACACTGCATTCGACTGCTACAGGATAACCTAATTTCAATGCACGGTAAGGAACATCCATAAAATGACAACCCATGTCGCCTAAGGAGCCGGTTCCAAAATCGGTCCATCCACGCCATATGGCGGGGTGATATGCAGGGTTATAATCACGATAGGGTGCGGTACCGAGCCATAGCTCCCAATCCAGTTCTTTTGGCACTTCGAATTTGCCGGTTGGCAACGAGACACCCGATGGCCACACCGGGCGATTCGTCCAGACATGAACGGTATGCACATCCCCGATAGCCCCGGTTTGAATCCATGTCTCTACAAGTCTTGTATCATCCCCACTGCTACCCTGGTTACCCATTTGAGTCACTACCTTATACTTTTTTTCCGCTTCTGTTAGTATTCTTCCTTCATAAATATCATGTGTCAGTGGTTTTTCTACATATACATGCTTGCCTAATTGCATACATGGCAACGCTTGAACTGCATGCATATGATCGGGTGTTGTTATTATTACAGCATCGATGTTCTTGTGCTCTTTATCAAGCATTATCCGGAAGTCTTTGTAATAGGGAGCATTGGGCCATTTCTTTCTTGCATTTACAGCCATCTTATCGTCCACGTCACAAAGTGCAACTATATTTTCCGCGCCGTTGTTCCATGCGTAAGGTAGATTTACCTCGGCCTTACCGCCACAACCAATACCCGCAATATTCAATTTATCACTTGGTGCCGTAAAGCCTTTACCCAAGACATGCCTTGGCACAATCATCAAACCGGCAGCAGCGAGCGAGCCGTCTTTCAGGAAAGAGCGGCGTGAATAGTTTTCATTTTCCTTTTTCATTGGCAATTTTTTATCAAGTTAACGGATAGTAAAGCTTTAGAAAAATCTGTTTTTGACAACTGAAAAAAATAGCAACCGTGTACCCTAACTTTATCAAATGAAAAGTATTTTACTGATCCCTCTTACGATATGGCTGGCATCCTTTATCCCTGTTAAAAATAAACCAGATTACGCTGAGCCGCTTAAGAAATTTTACAAGTGGGATGAATTTAATATGGGGGTCGATCTTTCCTATGTGAACCAGATAGAAGATTATGGCGGTGTTTACCGTGATTCAGGACAGGTAAGAGATTGTTTTAGAATTTTAAAAGATCATGGTGCAAACACGGTTCGTGTGCGGTTGTGGCATACACCAGCATGGGTTGGTAAACTAAATGCGGGAAAACTGTATTTTGACCTTTATGGAGTCGAAAAAACGATTCGTCGTGCAAAAGAAGTTGGACTAGCTGTGAATCTTGATATCCACTATAGCGATACCTGGGCGGATCCCCAAAAACAAGAAACACCTGCCGCCTGGAAAGATCTGCCCCTGGAGGTTTTAAAAGATTCTGTTTACAACTACACACAGGCCGTACTCAGTTACTATAAAAGTAAAAACCTGGTGCCCGAAATGGTGCAGGTGGGTAATGAAAACAACAATGGCATGTGCTGGCCAGTTGGTAAAATTGTAAATAATGATTTTTCGAGTTATGCCGTATTACTGAAGAGCGGGATAAAAGCAGTTCGAGATTTTTCAAAGACCTCTTCTGTCAAACCAAAAGTGATAATTCATGAAGCGCAGTTGCAAACTGCGGGTTGGTGGATGAATGGAATAACAAAAAACGGTGTGGCTGATTATGATATAATCGGTCTCTCGCATTATACAAAATGGTCATCAGTAAAAACTATGCGGGGAGTTACGGATACAATACAAAAGCTTGTGAATACGTATAAAAAAACGGTGATGATCGTAGAAACCGGGTATCCATGGACAAGCGAAAACGGTGATAGCTATAGCAACATTTTCTCAGCAAGAGACACTGCACCCGGCTATGAGATTTCACCCGATGATCAGTATCGTTATCTGAAACACCTGACCCAGGCAATAATAAATGGTGGCGGAAAAGGCGTTCAATACTGGGAGCCGGCATGGATTACATCAAAATTGAATGATGGCTGGGGCACTGGCTCAAGCTGGGATAATGTAACGTTGTTTGATTTTAACGGGAATGTATTAAAGGGTGCTGATTATATGTGCTACCCCTATAAATTTTAATAATGGATCGGAAATACTGGGAAAATATTGCGCCTGATTACAATGAAGAGATTTTTGACGTCTTAAAGAACGATAGCAAAGGATTGATCGTTTCCGCCATAAAAACTGTGGCGTCGCGAAATAGAACCGCAATTGATATTGGTTGTGCCATTGGGAAATGGTTGCCCCTGCTCTCTCCCGTTTTTAAGAAAGTTCATGCAGTTGATATTTCAGCAGAGAACCTTGACATAGCAAAACAACTTTACCCCAAACTTTCGAACGTTGAATATGATCGTATTGATATGTCAAATCCAAAGGCCAAAATGCCTGTGTGCGATGTCGGCATCTGCATAAACGCGATTCTTACTGATTCGTTGAAAAAAAGAAATGTGTTCTTTTCCAATCTGAAAAAATGCATAAAGAGGAATGGTCATCTTATCTTAGTAATCCCGTCTCTTGAATCTTCAATGCTAAGCTCCATCATCCGCCAACGATGGAACCCGGATAAAGATGCTAATGGGGTGATTAAGAAAAATAAAAGCAGCATCCAGCTAAAAAATATTTTGCAGGGCAATGCCGAAATTGATAACGTTCCTACCAAACACTACCTGAAAGAAGAACTTCAATTATTGCTGGCCCACGAAGGATTTAGAACAGGTGATTTTCAGAAAATAGAATACGATTGGAATACCGAATTTTTAAAACCTCCAAAGTGGCTAACCGAACCAAAACCATGGGATTGGATGGTTGTTGCGAGAAGGAGCAGTCGGCAGTAGGCAGCCGGCAGTCAACAGTCAACAGTCGGCAGTCGGCAGTCGGCAGTCGGCAGTCAACAGTCAACAGTCGGCAGTCGATTCCTGATAACTGACTCTTAAATTGTTTTCGGCAGTATCTCCAGTCTAAATGGTTCATTTCTTGGGATAATACTACGGATTGCAGACTGCCGACTGTTGACTGCGTGCTGGTTTCCCCCACGTGTGGAAAATTTTACGTCGCTTAGTTCGTTATTAAAAAGGATTTTTATAAAACCCAATGCCGCCAATGGAAACCACAAAAGAGCTATCCGCACTGTTTACGCTTATCGACGATCCCGATGAAGAGGTCTTCGGGGCCGTATCAGAAAAAATTATTGACTACGGCAAGCACATCATTCCCAGTCTTGAACATTTATGGGAAACCATACCAGATGAGAATGTGCAGCAACGTATTGAACTCCTGATTCATCGCCTCCACTATCGTGATCTGAGCGAAGATTTTAGACAATGGAGCATATCTGGTCATCACGACCTGATGCTTGGCGCATTGCTGGTTTGCAAATTCCAATATCCTGATCTTGCCACATCGCCGGTATTGCAGGAGATCGAAAAGATCCGTCGCAACATCTGGCTTGAATTGAACAATTACCTGACCCCTCTTGAACAAATAAATATTGTCACCAGTATTCTTTACAGTTATTATGGATTAAAAGGTGGCGAAGTAAATTACCAGGAAACAAATGAATTTTTAATCCATAAGACACTGGAAACAAAAAGAGGAAACCAGGTCAGCAATGGCATTCTCTATCTTGTGCTCGCTGAATTGCTCGATATACCTGTGAAAGCGATATCAATTCCGAAACAATTTGTGCTTGCGTATTTCAAGCCCGGCTATAGTGATGAAAATCTTGAAAATCCCCAGGAGAAAATTGAATTTTATATTGACCCTACCAGCGGGCAGGTATTTACTCATAAAGACGTTGCCAGTTATTTCAAAAGAATTTCGACGGAAGCAGACCCTTCATTTTTTAAACCGCAAAACAACCGCGCGGTTATCCGGTACCTGATCGAGGAAAGCAGCAAATGTTTCACCGACGAAAAGCAACTACACAAACAAAAAGAATTACAGGATTTGGCTAACTTACTGGACTAAATAGAAAATATGTCCGCAATTTCCTGGCATGATTTTGAAAAGGTCGATATCCGTTGTGGTACTATTATCGAAGTAAAAGATTTTCCAAAAGCAAGAAAACCTTCTTACCAGTTTCAGATAGATTTTGGTTCAGAATTAGGTATTAAACGATCCTCGGCACAGGTTACCAACTATTATAAAAAAGAAGACCTTCTCCATAAACAGGTAATCGCCGTTATAAATTTTCCGCCCAAGCAAATAGCCGATTTCTTTAGCGAATGTCTTGTCCTCGGCGTCTATGATGAAAACAATCATGTAATTTTATTGCAACCTGAAAGGGCTGTCAAAAATGGACAACGCATCGGATAAAATACAGGATACGGTTTTCACTACTTATTATCACTCACCTGTCGGTTTACTTAAGATTTCGGGCACCGAACATTATATCAGCGAAGTTTCATTTCTCGACAAGACACAAAAGCCACCGGCCAAAAATAAGAACATGCCTCCGTTGATCATTCAATGTATTGAGCAGCTGATACAATACTTCCAGGGGGAACGAAGGATTTTTGAATTACCAATTCACCAACCCGGTTCTGAATTTCAACAAGAGGTCTGGAGCGAACTGATGACAATCCCATTTGGGAAAACGATCAGCTACCTGGAGCTGGCAAGAAAGATCGGTGACCTGAAAGCAACCCGTGCGGTCGCCAATGCAAATGGGAAGAATAATGTTGCGATCATTGTTCCCTGTCACCGCGTGATTGGATCGAATCGTGAATTGGTTGGCTATGGCGGGGGTTTGTGGAGAAAAAAATGGTTATTAGAACACGAAGCCAAAGTGGCGCATGGAGTACAAACCTTGTTTTAACGCATTAATAGGGAAGAACAATATGAAATAATACCTGGAAAAATCCTGCTTTTCATCACTTCATTGATTCACTTGTGAAACCAAGTGGTAGTAAATAGCTTGCTTTCTCAAAAACAAAAACCTTTCCCTCAAATCCGGCCAGGATTAATTTAATTGGCCTGCTTACACGCCACTCATATTCCTGTAAATACTGGCGGCACATGCCGCAAGGCGCAATGGGTTGATTGCTGTTGCCATTTTCGCTGTGGTAGCTCACAGCCATTGTATCGATCGCAATTCCCGGGTATAAGGCAGATGCAGAAGCAAGTAATGTTCTCTCGGCGCAAAGCCCGACGGGGTATGAAGCATTTTCCTGGTTAGTACCTACAACAATTTCACCATTTACCAACTTGGCAGCTGCCCCCACATAAAAATTGGAGTAAGGCGCATAAGCCTGCTTGGTGACGTCTCTTGCTTCATTTAACAGCCAAGCATCTTCCTTAGGCAACTCGCTGATATCTTCATAGACTTTGTAGGTGATCTCGATCTTATTTTCCTTCATAGTGATAAGATACTGTATTTATATAAGACAGCAAATGCCGTATGACCTTAGGCTGAGATGGGAGTCATTTCACTATTTTACAAACCTGAATAACCTGTTCCATCGCGGCCCGTTTTCCCAACTGAACCAAATTAGCCAGGCCTTACCAACAATTCTATCTTCCGGCACAAATCCCCAGTACCTTGAATCCTGCGAGTCCTGCCTGTTATCACCCATCATCCAGTAATAATCCATTTTAAATGTATAGGAAGTTACCTCCGCACCATTAAGAAAGAATTTTCCATCCTTCATGTAAAAATCATTTCCCTCATAATTACGGATCACTCTTTCATAGATCGCAAACGTATCCCTTGTAAGATTGAGCGTTTCCCCTTTCTTAGGCACCCACACGGGTCCGAAATTATCTCTTGTCCAGCGATGAACGGTATCATAAGGGAAGGTTTCACCACCCCCGCCATAATAGTCATAATCCACTTTGATGTCTTTTATCAATCCGGCTTTCTCCATTTTTTCCTTCCCCGCCGCAGTCAGCAACATGTGGTATTGATTCTTTACATTGGTAAAGCTGTATTCATTTTTTTCTGCATCAATATTGAATTCTCTTTTCATTACTTCGGGGTCTAGCTGCACATTATCTTTTATCGTAACAATGTAATGCATTTGGGCATTGGGCGGCATTGCCTG
>DASTIZ010000495.1:0-6343 GCA_035717045.1 Chitinophagaceae bacterium | reverse complement strand
GACAATTTTAGTTCTTCCATTCAATGCTAACAAGGTGCCCTCTTTTCCCAATGTGACCGCAAATACTGCTGTTCGCGATAAAAGATCATTGACGGCATCCGTTACTGTCGAACGGCCTGTAAGCATCATTGCTTCTTCGTCACTCACTTTAAAGAAATGACAACGCGACAAAAAATTCCAGCTTTGATCAATAAAGGATTGCTTGTTGTTTTGAAATAATAAACTCCGGTAGTTAGGATCGAAGCTGATAAAAACATTTGCCACCAATGCCTTTTGCAGCATACTTAAGTAGGCAATTTGCAATGGACCGGGTAAAAATGCTGTGGCTGAGCCAAAATGAATGATGGAAAATTCTTTTACGTCGATAGCATCTATTTCGTCATGCGTCAGTTGCCCGTCGGCACCCCGATTAAAATAAAAATCCCTTTCTCCATTCTCCATTAACGACACAAAGGCAAACGTGGTAAAATGGTCTTTGTCCTGCAGCATCCATTTTGTTTTTACCCCAAAAGAATTCATCACTGCCACCAGGTGATCCCCAAATGGATCAGTCCCCACTTTTGCCGCTAACTCTACGTGCCCACCCAGTGCAGCAACGGCGGCCGCAACATTCGTCGGAGCCCCGCCTGCTTTTTTCAAAAAATTCTCTCCTTCTGATAATGGTTTGCCCTTATCTGTACAAATCATATCGATCAAGGCTTCCCCGATGCAAAGGATCTTGTTCATACTTCCCCTCCAAACCTACCCGAAGAGGAGGCTTTAGTTAAATACTTCATTAACGATTTTTTTAATGAGCAATCCTGGTACTCATGTGTTCTAAAGAAATTCCCTTGGTTTCCGGCATCATCTTCCAGACGAACAATAATTGGAATACCATCATCACGGCGAAAAATCCAAATATTTTAACCGGGCCTATTGATGGCGACTCCGCAAAGAATGTAAAGGTTTGAGATATAAATGCAGCAAAAAACCAATGGGTAAGGCTTCCCAACGACATACCGGCTGCCCGGACTGAATTGGGAAATACTTCTGAAATAAAAACCCATATAACTGCGCCCTGGCCGATCGCGTGCGCAGCAATAAACAGGAATACAAACCATGTTATTTCTTCATGAAGCTCGTATTGGAAGGCAATTGCTATTAACGATAACGAAATAATATATCCGACCGAACCTATATACATCAGGGTTCTTCTGCCTACACGGTCGATAAGCCACCAGCCGATCAGGGTGAAAATAAAATTTACCACGCCGATACCAACACTGGAAAGAAACGCGCTGTCTTTCTCCAATCCCGCCATGTTAAAAACACGGGGAGCAAAATAAATGATGGCGTTGATCCCTGATAATTGATTAAAGAACGCAATTAAAAAAGCGAGCGCTATGTACCGGTTGAATTTACCCGAAAACAATGACTCTTTTTTTTGCTGAACCGAATTCTTTATTTCCTTTATTACTTCATCCGCAGGTGCACCGCTTTTTGCAAATATTCGCCTGGCTTCTTCTTCATCATTCTTATACAATATCAGCCATCGCGGGCTTTCCGGAGTAAACAACATAAATATTGAAAACAACAATGATGGAATGGCAACGACCCCCAGCATATAGCGCCAATCATTTTCCCCGCCCACACCTTGTAACAAGTAATTGGATAAATAAGCGAATAAGATCCCGGCCACAATATTTAACTGGAATGCGATACCCATGCGGCCGCGGTATTTGGGAGGAGCTATTTCAGATATATAAATAGGAGCCACAACCGACGAGGCCCCAATTGCGAAACCTCCGAGAAAACGAAAGATCATGAAAGTGTACACATCCTGCGCTATCGCAGCGCCAACCGATGATACCAGGAAGATGATACCGATCCAAAGCAAAGTTTTTTTCCGGCCAATCTTATTTGCGGGAAAACTGCCAACGATGGCACCAACGACAGTTCCGTATAACGCAATTGCAATAGCGGTTCCATGCATCAGGTCGCTTAAGTTCCAGAGTTTTTGGATCACTTGCTCGGCACCGGAGATAACGGCTACATCCATACCAAATAAAAACCCGCCAAGCGCTACGGCAATTGACCAGAGAATGAGATTGCGGTTCATAAGCTTTCGTGAGTTTGGTAATAAGGTTGAATATACCAATGAAAAACCAGATTTGATACATTTAAATCTGTTTGACCAACTACCGATAAATCAATACAGGTTCTTATTTTTGCCGGCTATAGTTCCAGGAATATGAAAAAGATATTTATTGGTTTGGTTTTATCAATTGCAATCTTGGTAGTTGCCTTATATCTGTTTATTCCGGGTAAGATAAAGATTGAAGAAGCAATTCCTGCTAAAGCCGCGCAGCCCGGTGTTGCCAGGATACTCAGTAATTACAATAATTGGGATGGATGGTGGCCTCAAAAAACAGTTTTCACATTTAATGGTGACCAATACAAACCCCATGAATATGCCTTTGATGTGTTCAATATCGATATTTATTCCGGGTCGGATACAATTAAAAGCACCATGGAATTATTATCAATCGAAGTGGATTCGATGGCAATTATATGGCGTGCCGAAAAATCATCCGGTAGCAATCCCTTCGAACGTATTTCTGCATACAGGAATGCCCGGCGTATAGGAAAGAACATAAGCACGCTGCTTATGCACATGAAATCCTTTATCGAAAAACCTGAAAACATATATGGCATCCCTATCATAAAAACCAAAGTGAAAGATTCCGTCCTGATCTCGACCCGCCGCACTTTCCTTCATCGGCCAGGCGTTGAAGAGATTAACGAGATGATTCAACGCCTGAAGAAGTACATAATCGCAAATAATGCTGTAGAAACGAACCATTCTATGTTGAACGTCAGAAAAATCGACAGCATTCGTTACGAGGCAATGACCGCAATACCAGTTGACAGGGATTTGCCGAATACAAAAGAATTTGTGACAAAGCTGATGCTGAAAGGTGGTAACATACTTGAGGCAGAGGTCCGCGGCGGACCGTACACCATTGAGACTTCATTTTCTGAACTTGAACATTACAGATCGGATTATAAATATGGTTCGCCTGCCATTCCTTACCAATTGCTTGTTACAGACCGGGTGAATGAGCCTGACACCTCAAAGTGGATCACGAAACTCTATTTTCCGGTTTATTGATTATTCAAACCTGATCACCCTGAGGCTATCATTGTTTCTGGCAATAATAAACGAGGTCGATTTTCCAATGGTAATTTTTTTTACATGCCTTGCTTCTCCCTTTATGGAAACGCCATTGAACATTGAACACTGAAAGTTGCCGTTGCCGGTATTCATTAAAATGGTACCGTAGTCGCTATCATACTCACCCATTTGAATACTGTTTGGGTAGAAGTTGCCCGCGAGTAAAATATCCGGTCTATCATCGTGATTTACATCAGCTATAACAGCATCTCTGTATGAGCTCAGCTGAGCTTGCCAGGGCAGTTCTTTTCGTGTAAAATTCCAGTTGCCATTGTTTATCAGCACAGCATTTGAAAAATAATCAGCCATAAGAATGGTTGCCTTTTCCAACTTGTCTTTTTTGAAAATATCTGTTAAAGTAGCTTTGGCGAAATCTTCGGCGTACAAATATTTTTTCTTTAACTCCGGTATCTGCTTTACTAATTCGTCCTTGGTGGAAAATGGGATTTCCTTTTCATCCAGATAATAGGTCAATATTTGTTCTTTTTTACCGTTACCATCATAATCATTGTAATAAAGTCTTACCGGGTAACTTGCTGAAGCATTCAAACGGTTATTCCACCCGAGATTACCGGAAATAAGATCCAGATCGGTGTCGCCATCAATATCAACTGGTAATGTAAAATTCCACCATCCTTTCTTTGTCGTAATATACTTTTTTTCAAATTTCCCATTGTTATTTACAAATGCCACTATACCATCCCACTCCAATGAAAGGACAAGGTCGTTATCCCCGTCTTTATCCAGATCATTCCAGGCAGCATGTTTCACAAACCCAACAGCTGACAGATCTTTGTTATACTGACCAGTTACATTAGTAAATTTTCCATGGCCATTATTTTTTAATAAATACGATGTCGGGGTCGTACCATATTCCCAGGGAACAACTCTTCCTCCGATGAACAGGTCAGTAAAACCGTCACCAGTGAAGTCATATGGAACCACACATGATGCCGTCAACATTATCTCTTTATCAAAGGCGCCATTTAATCGTTGAAGTCTTCCATTACCATCATTCAAATAAACCCTTGGCAATAAGAACTCACTGTTACCATAATACTCATTTCCTCCACTTGCTACCACCAGGTCATTAAGAGAATCATTATTTACGTCTATCCAGGCTGCATCCGCGTCCTCATAGGTGCTGTCGGCATCCAATGCAGGCTGATCCGTTCTCAAAAATTTCCCGCTTTTTGTTTGAATAAAAACAGCTGGCTTCTTGAATTTCGAAGCTCCAATAAATACATCATCAAGCCCGTCGGCATTCGCATCACCCACGGCCAGCGCCGGACCTTCTCTTGAGGTCATAAATGGGATTAGCGGCTCACGATCAAATTCATTGAACGGGTTTTCCTCATGCAACCACGTAAGACCGGTTGCACCCGAAATGTCGGTTACCCTTTGTAAAGGATCAGAGATTCGTTTGATGATCCAGTCGTAATTAAATTTTGGCAATCCAGGTTTATAGGCAACGGTAACGATTGAATCTTTTAATGGGCCTAATCTCTCGTAACTGTTGTCCGGCCAGATAAGGTAAATGGAGTCAACCGTGGTTTCATCAATTCCAATATGAAGCGGCACTTCCATACTCCCCTGGAAACCCCTGACAGGAAATTTTTCATACGTTCTGATCTCGTTGTTTGCAATTATGATCGCTTTTGCGCCGGTGGCGTTTATATTTGATGAAGGCCCTTTTAATTTCAATTCAATAAACGGCCTCCTGATACCACCGTCGTTTGTGAGATTTTTATAGATGAGTGCCGGCGCATCGATATTATTCACTACTATATCCATGTCACCATCGTTGTCAAAATCCGCATAAGCAGCGCCATTGGAATAGGTTTTTGGATTATTCCTGATCAACGAGTCTGCATCAGCAAATTTTGCGTTGCCTTTGTTCAGGTAAAATTTATTTTCCAGCTTTATTTCAGGAAACTTTTCGACCAGGGCCATGTCCTTTTCATCAACGCGATGTGTCCTGATCTTTTCTCTCAATTCTTCGTTGCTTACATAATTTACATAATCAATATCATTCAGGCGCTTTGGTATACCATTACTGACAAAAAGATCTTTCCATCCATCATTATCAAAATCAGTGAACAGGGCTGACCAGCTCCAGTCCGTTGCATAGACCCCGGCATAATAGCCGATCTCGCTGAACAGACCGTTGGCTCGTTGAAGTTGCAATGCGTTTCGTGCAAACTGGGGATGATACCCATTTCGAATCTTGGAGTGAAAGATATCGTACTCATTTTCACCCAATGATCTTTTTAATATATAAGGATCCTCCGGCAACATATCCATTGAAATGATTTCCGGCAATCCATCATTGGTGATATCAGCCACATCCGTCCCCATGCTGAATTGGCTAGTATGCATTATGTCAGACTGCAATTCGTCTTTAAATGTTCCGTCCTTTTGATTGATGTAGAGATAATCATTCTCATGAAAATCATTACCCACATAGATATCGGGATAGCCATCAAGATTAATGTCGGATACGGAAAGTCCAAGACCATAACCGATTATTGAACGGTGGATGCCCGACGATACCGAGACATCAACGAACTTTATCTGGCTGTTGACCCCGGGGGAAGTCTCATTTCTAAAAAGGTAGTCGGCTGCGAGTGCATCAAAGGTGTTCATGTGTGATGCCCGTTCTTTAAATGATCCATCAAAATGCAGGGAGTGATTCAATAGGAAAAAATCCAGATCACCGTCCAGATCGTAATCAAAAAATGCAGCCTGTGTACCAAAGCTGCTGAAGTCAAGTCCCATTTTTGATGCTTCATCTTCATAGTATGGGATCCCATTCGCGTCTTTTCCTTTGCAGATCAGGAATTGATTTTTGCTCTTCAGCGTTTCATAGTTACCAACACGGCAAACATAAATATCGGGTAACCCGTCATTATTGATATCAACGACGGAGACACCTGTACTCCAGCCTCCATCCTGTGGAATCTTTGCTTCCTTCGTTACGTCTTTAAATTTCATTCCTCCCTGGTTCAGGTAAATCTTATTCTCTCCCTGGTTGGCGGAAAAGAAAACATCACTCAATCCATCATTGTTAAAATCCCCAACGCCCACCCCGGCACCGTTGTAGAAGTACATATACTTAAACATATTGAA
>DASTIZ010000494.1:0-7483 GCA_035717045.1 Chitinophagaceae bacterium | reverse complement strand
CAGAACTCCATCATTAAACTAACTGATATGAAAAAGTCACACATCCTCTTTTCCACACTTTTCTCATTGCTGACGTTCAGTAATGCCTTTGGTCAAACCCCGGATTGGGCTGTAAGGTACAATGGGCCTGCCAATAAATTTGATGGCACAAGGGCAATGACTATTGATGCCGATGGTAATATTTATGTAACCGGGCCAAGCGACGGAAAAAAAGGTAACAGCGATTATGCAACGGTCAAATATGATCCGTCAGGTGAACAAAAATGGGTTGCCAGGTATAATGGAACCGGTAATGCTGATGACTACCCATATGCAATTGCTGTGGACGGTTCAGGCAATGTGTATGTGACAGGCCGAAGCATGGGTGCCGGCGGGAATTATGATTATGCCACGGTGAAATATAATTCCTTGGGAGGACAAGAATGGGTAGCCCCATATAACGGACAAACAAACCAAATCGACATGGCAAAGGATGTCCAGGTGGATGACCTGGGAAATGTTTATGTGACCGGGCTTGCCGATGGTGCCAATACCGTTTATGGTAGTGCGTACGCAACGATCAAATATAATTCAAGCGGAACTCAAGAATGGGCAAGACGCTACGACGGCACAACCGGATCTGAAGATGCTAATTCTTTAGCTATAGATGCTGCAGGATCTGTATACGTCACAGGTAGAAGCAATGGCATCACCACCGTTAAATATGACAATGACGGAGTGCAGCAATGGGTAAGAACCAATGCCGGCACCAATGGCCAAAAAGTGTTGGTGGATAACCTCGGCAATATTGTGGTCACCGGTTGGGGATCGGTAACGGCAAAATATAACCCATCGGGCGAACTGTTGTGGGAAACAATTTATCCTTACGATGCAGCCTTCCGGGATATGGCATTGGATAATGCCGGCAACGTGTATGTGGTTGGCTACAACAGGGAAAATGGTACGAGTGATGACTACCGGACGGTGAAGTATGATGCAAATGGTGCGCAGCAATGGTCTAGAGGCTTTAATGGTTCTGCTAACGGAATTGACCTCGCAAGAGCCATTGCCCTCGATGGTAATGGCAATGTTTATATAACCGGCCAGTGTGTGTTAAAGGAAGGCCGCAATACGAACGAAAACTATGCTACGGTTAAATATAATAACGTCGGTGATGTGCAGTGGGTAAGGTATTATGATGGTCCTGAAAAAAGTGTGGATCGTGGATTTGATATTACAGTAGATGGCTCGGGGAACGTTTATGTAAGTGGTGAAAGTGCGGCTAAAACCAGCTACTTTGATTTTGCTACGATAAAGTATTCTGAGGGAGCGGCTACAAGGTCTGCGATTACCAATCCAATGGCAGAAACTTCAAACATTTTTCAATTAAGAAGTTTTCCAAATCCTTTTACACGGTCTACAACTATACAGTACAATCTTTTAAAAGAAGCGAGGGTAACATTAGGTGTTTATGATTTACTGGGCCAGCGGGTAGCAAGTTTAGTAAATGAAACCAAAGCTGCAGGAACTCACCAGGTAAGTTTTTCAACAGATCATCTTCCATCCGGAACATATCTCTGTCGATTTGAATCAGGGAGTTTTTCCCGAACGGAAAAGCTTATTCTTTTGAAGTAATGATTGCCAGTAAGGTGAAAACACCTTTGAATGTTCATGGAAAACACTGTTGAATTAGTTTGGTCATAGAACCAAATTAGCGCTATGATTCCCTGGATTCTCGGTTCCACCTATAACCGACTAAATGTGATACCGAATAAAACGAACCGCATGAGAAAAAGAATAAGCTGGCTGCAGGCACACTTTTGTGTCGATTTGAGTCTGGCAACTTTTAGCGGACGGAAAAGCCTATTGTCTCAAAGTGATCAAACTATCAGATTAAAACTCTCACCATCCTTATCCAGGGGTCTGCTTGCATAAAGCAGACCTTTTATTTTTCCTCTAATTCATCATCCACTGATAAAACAAAGGAAACTCCATCCTCCATCTTTGCTCATTGTGCTTTCCTCCTGCCCTGATCACTTCACACATCATTGACTTCGACACACGGTGCATTTCATTAAAGGCTCTTAGTGTCATCGGCACCATTGTTTCGCCTTCCTCATCACCCGCATAGAAATAAATCTTTGCTTTTACTTTTTTGCCTCTTGCCCTCATGTCATCAAAAATCCTTGGTGCTGTCCAGAATGCGGGAGAAAAAACACCGGCACCACCAAAGACTTTGGGGTATTTTAATAAGGCATACATCGAGATCAACCCACCCATCGAACTCCCCGCCGTAAACGTATTGGCCTTTTTTCTGAGTGTCCTGTACTTTTTGTCGATGAACGGCTTCAACGTCCGGGCCAGGAACTGAACATACTTGTCACCGGCACCTTCCACAGTCGTATCTGCATTAGTAACTCTCCACCTGAAATCATAAGGAGAGTATTCACTTAATCTTTCACTGCCGCCATTATCAATGCCCACCACAATACATTCTTTCATTTTCAAACCAAGCGTATCCATCGCTTCATCAACTCCCCATTCGCCGGAAAAAGAAGTGGCATCATCGAACAGATTTTGTCCATCGTGCATATAAAGTACAGGATATTTCTTTTTCGAACTGTTATAGGTTGGCGGCAGGTATACCCATATTCTCCGCGTCCTGTTTAATTGAGGAATAAAAAATGCTGTATCAATGATCTGAACATTTCTGCCCGCCGTGCTTCTCCTTACTTGTGCAGATGATGGAAAAAGATCCTTCCAGCCCGCAATCGAAACTTCAAGGGTAGCATCTCCCTCAACCTTTAATGCCCGGTTCCCAATATCTTTTCCATCGCTTGTACTTTCCACTTTATCCCACCCACCTCTTGTGATCTTGTATTCATAAGCGCCGGCATTTAATGGCAACTCTATAAAATAACCCTTGTCATCTTTCTGAAACTGGTAACTCTTGTTCTGGGGATTCCAACTGTTGAAATTACCGGCGATAAATATTGAACTGCCTGCCGGGTGATTTGACGGCAATGAATTTATCACTATCCGGATCTTTTGCTGAGACGCCACTGACAAAGTGATCAGCAGTGCAATAAAAGAATAAACTGTTTTCAGCCGCATGGTTCAAAATAAAGAAAAAGATTCCAATCCGGTTTATTTGACTCTCCTGTCATCAATCGACCTCACCCACTTTGAATTTCCACATACTCCACAAACATGACGGCTGGCGGGTTGTAGTTCTGCCGTGTGCCCACATTCAGAACAAGAATAAAACGCTCTTTCTTTGATCTCTTCCACCTGTTTGTCAAATAATTCAGGAATCACAGGTAAACCAGGCACAACCTTTTCATCGGGTAGAAAAAATACACTTAGCTGACCGGAGGCTTCAATATATGCCATATCAACCTGCCCCAGGTGCGATACACCTTTCAAGCGTAAGTCTTCAAATAACTCATCAAGACGGAGTTTATTCAATTTTTCCTTCGTAAACCGGCTATCTTTTATGAGCCTGGCATAGGTGCCCTCAACAAGGTCATCAAGGTGACGACTCCGGGCAGTAAAGAAATTGACGATCTTATACATCAATACCACTACCACAAAGACCATGATCGCCGGCAGAAGGCCAACGTCCTTATAAAATGACGGATCGCCAGCGGCAGAACCTAAGGTCACTATCAATACCAGCTCAAAAACGCCCTGTTTAGTACCTCTTCTACCCATTGCTCTCATCGCCGCCAACGCGACGATGAACATGATGGCGCTTCGAAGGATTACCTCTAATAAAAATCCCCAATCTTCTTTGCCAAATAATAAAAATTGCCAATCAATTTGCAGTAACATAAAATTAAATTTGAAAACTCACCTGCAAATTGAGTGCTAAACAGGTCAGGAGGGTCCTGCAAAGGGTTTACCCCGTCTTCTTAACGGTATCTGCAGCGGGCTTTTTAGGTTTGATGAACATATTTTTTAGCTTATTAAAGGTCTCTCCTTTCTTCTTTGAACTATCGGCAGGATTATTTGATTTCAACGAATCTTTTCCAAATACCTGTTCCAATAATTTATCCTTAACCTCAACCTTAACCTTATCCTTCAGCACATTTAATGTATCCTTAGTCCTTGCTTTGGCACTGTCAATTTTTTGTTTTGCAAAATCCTTTGCCTGTTCTTTCAGATCATCAGCTGCATCGCCGGCTACTTTTTGAAGATCGATCTTTAGTGACGGATTGGAAATGCTGCCTCCCATCTTTACGCTAAGATCCACCATTTCACCAAGTTTGACAGGAATACCCTTGGTTGTTGCCTGGGTTACCAAACCATTCACCAGGTTGTTTCCTTCATTGCCGAGATATTTTCTTGGCACTTTCATTTCCATTATATAGTCGATTGATTGATCAAACCCGTGTAAGCCCCCGATCTGCATTTCAATATCATTGATCTTTACTTTGAATGGCTTAACCAATACTTTACCGTGTGCAAATTCAATATATTGCTTTACATCCCTTAATGTGACGGACTTGAGATGATCGATCTGTAATGCATTTGCCAATTTCTCCAAAGGCGCAAACTTTTTCAACAAGCCTTCAATCAATAAGAGATTTCCTTTCCCTGATAAAGTACTAAGTTCGGGCATCATATTACCATTCAGATTCCCGGTCATCGTCAGTTGTGAATGAAGCTTGCCACCAAGAAACTGGCCGATCGGCATCAGCTTTTGGACCGTGTTAAATGCATAAAATGTTTTTTGAATATCCAGGTCTTTTACATCATAGTTAATATTGATCGCCGGGTCTTTTTTATTTGTCCTGGTAGAATATGAACCATTCAAATTCATGGTTCCGTCCAACGCTTCTGTTCTTACATCTTTAAATTTTACTGTTTCATCTGCCAGTACCAATGTTCCATTGATATTATTATAATCCACTTTATCATATTTCACTTTGCCCGCTTTTGCGTGAATGGTCATATCAATGTTTGCCGGAACAACAAAGGGCCCGGAGGTGGATGTGGTGGTAGCTGTGGTGCTTGTATCAGTTCCCATCCAGTCATCCAGGTTTATTTTATCAGCAGTTATATTGAGTTCCCCGGTCAATCCCTGATCCTGCATGATAAAACCAATCAGGTTGTCTAATACCCCTTTACCGGTAAAATCAGAATTAAGATAGCTCGCGTTGAAATTCTTACATAAGAGCATTTTGTCGATGAATTCCATGTTAGACGTGGAAACAGTTATTCCTTTGGGGTAATCTTTTGAAACATACTTCAGGTTATTAATAATCGCATGGCCGTTAATATTGAATTTTTCATACTCGCCTTTGTCTATTACAGCTTTATTCCCGCTAAAACCCAGGTCAGCATTTAATACCCCGGAAATACTTGTTCCCGGATCGAGCTGAACGAATTGTTTAATATGATCAAGCGTGAACCTTCCTTCAGCTGTTCCTGAAAAATCAGCGGTTGACATTGGCTTACGCAGCTGTAATGTGAAATCCACCGGGTCCGGGCCAATTTCAATATGACCAGATGAAATGTCAATTGACGTATTATCTGCAATTCCCCCATTATTTAGCAACTGGACCTTCATACTCCCATTCCGGATGGGCTGGGGTAAAGCAGGTGAAGAATAAGACAGGTTCTTAATATCAAGAAATCCGCCGGCATTAAAATTTCCTTCCTGGTTTTGCAGCGCAGCCATGCTCCCTCTTACAAATGCATCAGCCCACACAAGTCCGGAGAGTTTAGTGCCTGTTTCAAGTTTTATAAATTTTGAGAGGTTTGCAAGATCAAGCTTGCCTTTGATTGCTGCATCAATATATTTACTTGTCTCAGGATTTTTAAATGACATCCTGAAATCAAATGGTTCGCTACCCAGTTCTGCATGCCCTTTAGAAATATCAATAACTGTATGATCGGCTTTTCCATCAGGATTGCTGACATGCATGGCCAGTTGGATGTTCTTTACCGGGTTTGGCAAATCAGGATACTGGAAGAAGCCGTTTGTTACCGCCAGGTTCACATCATAAGCCGGCATTTGTTGCGGGCTGTAAGTTCCCTTGACAAAACCAATGAATGCCGCCTGCCCACTGGTTTTTATTTTATCAAAATCCTGTTTATAAATGCCGGGTACCAGCGAGAGGATGTCCTTAAATTGATTGGAAGGAGTTTTGAATTTGATATCCATGTTATAGGTACTGTCATTCACCAGCTGAAAAAATCCTTCCGCGTTGAGCTTAAGATCATTCAATTTGATCTCTTCTGTTTTAAATGTGTACCGGCTATTCTTGTTATCGATCAGGATATCGGCATTGATTTCTGCCTTTGCATTATTCAGGTAAGGAATAGACGTATAGATGAATCCTGCATGATTGGCTTTTGTTCTTGTTTTTAATGTAAATACATCTGCGGTAAAATCACCACCGCCTTCGTGATCAAAATTTGCGATCTCGGTACTTATTCCTGCAGTTTCATCCTTATAAAGGAGATAGCCATTTTTTATCTCGTATTGCTGCAGGTTCATTTTGAATTCGGAAGGAGAGGTATCGGGAGATCCTGTTGTATCACCATCAGGCCGGGCAATATCCCAATTAGCCTTCCCCTCTTTATTGACCAATGCATGAATTCGTGGTGACTCTAAAAAAACCCCATATACTTTTATGTTTGCTCCTTTGATGGCGCTGATAAGATTGACAGATGCATCTAAGGTTTTTGCCGCCACTAAAGTATCCTTAGCAAATTCATTTGAGCCGACCACCGAAAGCTCATTTAATGAGATCGATATTTTGGGGAAATGCCGGAATACTGAAAGACTCACACTCTTGAAATCAACTTTGGCAACGAGATTTTTGTTGATCTCCTTTTTTACCAGTTCCGTGATCTGTTTTTTAAAAAGTACCGGGATAAGGAATGCGGCCGCAGCAAGAACCAGCAATACAATGCCGGTTATTTTCAGGGTTTTTCTTAGAATACTTTTCATAGCAATGGCAAGTTGGTTTTTGCAATACAGAATTGCAAATATGGGGCTAATAAAATTGAAAATTCCGTAAATATCTGTGGTTTATTCCGTAGTAGTTTATGCAAATTTCCCTAAATGGCGCATTTAGTGACAGCGCGGGTACTGTAAAGTTGCCTGACAACAAAATTACCACACTCGACTTAACGCCTGCGTCACCCATTAACCTGATCTAAGAAAGGATCAGGGAACAATTGTCCTTGCTTAAACGCATCCGTATCTTCCAATTAAAGAACATGAACGGGCAGAAAATCTTATGAAGGGCCTTCAATATAAAGGACAAAGCATTATCTTGTCATTCGAATGAAGACCAGGGCCAGCATATTGATGATCCTTTGGACCGTCTTGTTAGTTGAACCGATTTCTGCTAACCTTGATCTGACAACGCCTTACAGTTCCTGCCCAGGAAAGCAGGAAGTTCCGGTTCAACCATCCTGTTCCAAATCACAATCATCGTGCTCTAAATCGAAGTCTCAGCCGGCGGATAAAGACGAGAATGATTGT
>DASTIZ010000493.1:0-8261 GCA_035717045.1 Chitinophagaceae bacterium | reverse complement strand
CAGCAATGGTTCCGTATACGTAACTGATGCAAGGATCGGGGTGAGCTGAAGGTGAAACTTATTGTGTCATTGCCCGGCTAAATTACTTACTCATCATTTCTTCGGTCCCGGTCCAGTTATGCGGTACGCCCTCTCTGAGATATTTTTTCGTTTTATCATGGAAGTAAATAGAGGTAAGATCGTCCGGATCTTTTGCAATGATCTTCTGAAAAAGCTGCAAGGCATCCCCGAATTGTCTTTCATGATACAAGTTCATCGCTTCCCTGAATAGTGAAAGAGTACCCAGCTTCCGTTCAATTCCGATTTCATCGAATCCATTGATACATTCAACGATACTCAGCAGGTTATTTTTCCCTTTTAGTTTGACGTTACCAAGATGCCGGAAATGAAAGCCATTATTCTCGTTTAGATATTTTAATGTATGATCACTCAACAACAAAGGTGACCGGTAATACTTTGTAAGACTCTCGATCCTTGCCGCTGTGTTCACTGTATCAGATATGGTCGCAGCATCCATCCTGAATTCGTCACCCGTGATCCCCATGATCAATGAGCCGGTATGCATGCCAATTCCTGCTTTGATCGGGGGTAGTCCTTGTTGTCTTCTTTCGTCGTTAAGATCATGGACCGCTTTTTGCATCCCGATCGCGGCATTTAATCCATCTGCCGGATTTTCCGGGAAGATCGCCATGATGGAATCACCGAGATACTGGTTGATAAAACCATTGTGTGACCTGATGATAGGACCCAACCGGGCATTGAAAGAAGAAACAAAACGGAAGTTCTCTTCCGGGGTCATTTTTTCTGACAGCGTGGTAAAGTCGCGGATATCGGTAAATAAAACGGTAACAAGTTTTTCAACCTGGTCTCCGAGTTTTACATCTGTCAGCGCTTCTTTGCCCAGGGACCTGATAAACTCGTGTGGTACAAATTTTTTTGTTACTTCATGGATCCTCAGTATAGCTTCTTCCCGCTCTTTTACTTCGCGAATATTTTTTTCATAAAGCATAGCGCTTTCAATCGCGGCAGATGATTGCAGCGCCAAAGTTACCAACAGCTTTAGGTTGGCAGCTGAAAACTGTTCTTCATCTTTTCCAGTAAGAATGATAGCACCCATGATGCGGTGCTTTACCTTCATGGCTGCATACATCAGCGATCTCACTTCACTGTGAATAATGTTTTTTTCCATTAATTGCGATGTGTCATTCATGATCTCCGAATGGCCGCTCAACCCGATCTTTAACAGAAGCGAAAAACTTTTCTTCAGCTTGTCATGGTTAAACAAATCCTCACCTCCTGACGCAGGTATCTCCAACGAGCGATTTGATTCATCCCACAATACGATCACCCCGCTGTGAGCGGGAATAGAGTGCATCGCCTGTTCAAGCGTGATTTTTGCAATGGCATCGGCTTCGATGGTTTGGGTGAGTTGCTCTGAAAAATTAAAAATAACGTTGATCTCCTGGTAAAGACTCAAGACCTCCGTACCCAGTTTTTTCTTTTCGGCTTCTTTTTGCGCGATTTGTGAAATTAGCCCGGCAATGATCGTTGCCCTTTCATCGCCTTTTACAAAACCTATCGTTTCATTATCGGCTGAAACAGGAGCGGATGAATGAAACGTTTCCTGCGGTTCTCCTAATAAAGTTCTCCCATTCTCATCCTCGATCCAAACATGGGCACTTAATGCGTCAATAAGATTTGATACGGCGGTGGTTGTTTCACTCTTTTTTCCCACAATGTTTTTTAAACTCATCTTAGTCATGGTTCACTACGGATTAACTCAGTTTTTTATGCCCAGTACTTCTTTAGCTTTATTCAATAGAATTTCCGGGTCAAATGGTTTTGTCATATAAACATCTGCACCAACTTCCTGGCCTTTTTGCCGGTCCAGCTCTTGTCCCTTAGCAGTTAACAGGACGATGAATACATCAGCAAGGCCTAATTCTTTTTTTACACGACGACACACTTCCATGCCGTTCATTTTGGGCATCATGACATCGAGAAAAACAAGTTTGGGTTTTTCTGATTGAATAAGTTCCAGGGCTGTTTGTCCATTATCGGCTGTCAGGAATTCCACACCTTCATCTTCGAGCTCTTCCAGGGTTTGACCAATCAGCATCCGTATATGCGCCTCATCATCAACTATTAAAAGTTTTTGTTCCATTAAGATCTATTTACTGGTAAATTAAAAACAATACATTTTCCAATCCTTTTTCAAAACGCAATGATTGAACGATCTCATGTTTATCTGAAAGCACTGAATTCAGAATAATGATATCTGGTTGTGTTGAAACAGCTTTTTCAACCAATTCTTTTCCATCTGATTCTACAACATAATATCCTTTGGCCTGCAATACATCGGTTAAAGACTTTACGGCAGCACTATCTTCATCCACTATCATCACCTTTTTCTTTGATTTACCTTGCTCCAACAAATTTCCTACTTCAGCAAATAATTCGGTTGTATCGATCGGCTTGGTTAGATACCGGTCGACACCGATACGATAACCCCTCGCTTTATCCTGCACCACTGATAAAACGATAATAGGAATATCCATTGTTTGCGGATCATTTTTCAAAACGGCTGCCACATCAAATCCGTTCATTTCCGGCATCATTACATCAAGGATGATAAGATCGGGTTTGTTTTTGCGAACGATCTCCAGGGCTTCTTTTCCATTGGTTGCCTGTTCAATTAAGTACCCCGCATCACTGAGCTCCTGCTGTAGCAGCGACCGTATCGAATCATCATCATCTACGATCAGGATGGTGGCATCCTTTCCCAGAATTTTAAACTTTGACTGGGCCATTTGTTCTTTCAATTGTTTTACCAGGTCGTCAAGATGAACGGGATTTGCTTTTTCTGTTTTAGAGATAGGTAAAGCAAAAGAGAAAGTGCTTCCTTTTCCTACTTCGCTATCCAACCAGATCCTTCCCCCATGATGTTCTACAATTTCTTTGCAAATAGGTAATCCAAGGCCAGTTCCTTTTGGTTTGTCAGTGAGTGTATCGCCACCCACTTGCTTGAATTGTTCAAATACCGCCGCATAATCTTCTTTAGCAATCCCGATACCAGTATCCTTAACGCTGACAATGATCTCATTCTTTTCTTTAAACACCCTGCAGGTAACCGAACCCTCATCTGTGAATTTTACAGAATTGGAGATAAGATTGATAATAACCTGAATTAGTTTATCCCTGTCGCCCGAAATATTCGGAAGGTCTTCATCGATTTCTTTTATGAGGTCTAATTTTTTCTGGTCGAATAAAGAACTGGTTGCAGCAATAGCCCGTTCGGCCACTTCGGTCATCGAAGTATTTTCAAAATTCCATTCCATCTTGCCAGCTTCAATCTTCGCCAGGTCAAGTACATCATTAATAAGGTGCGTCAAACGTTCGCCTTCTGATATTACTACTTCAAGGTTTTCCGAAATTTGAGCAATCGTTTTTTCAGTCTTCGCATCCGTTTTGTTTACCACGGGAAATATTTTTTCATCTAATCTCTTGCGGATGATTTTTGCAAACCCAAGAACTGAAGTTAGTGGCGTTCTTAGTTCATGGCTCACGGTAGAAAGAAAAGCACTCTTCGCGTCATTGGCTTTTTCAGCAGCTTTGGTAGCAGCTTCAGCTTCCATTTTAGCAAACTTTACATCTTCAAACAGATTCGCATTTCGGATAGCAATTCCAACCGATGCCCCAATAGTAGATAATAAGCGCAGATCACTTTCATTAAAACGATTCACATGTTCAGTGCTCTGCACACTGAGCACACCGATTATTTCGTCGCCCACAGGAATCGGTACGCCGAGGTAAGAAGCGGCGGGGATCCCGATATGTCCGATGCCAAGCTGGGCGGTCAACTCCTGCACATCTTTATTAACAAGAAGAGGCTCCCCTGTAAGAATTATTTTGGACGTAAGGCCCTCACCCAATGTCATGGGCGCCATATCGTCGCCATACTGGTAAGGGAAATTGATCACTTTGGTTTTTGGATTCAGTAAGGCGAGATAAACAATATTGGCGTTGAAAAGATCTTTTAATTGGTCCCCCACTAATTTTATGAGATCATCAGGATTTAATTGTGACGCCAGGGCTTTACTAATACTATTTACGGTAGTTAATTCAGAAGCTCTCTGTTTTGCTTCGGCAAGCAGATGAGTAGTCTCATCAAATAATCTTGCATTTTCCAACGCCACACTCATACTGTTGGTGAGCGTGGTAAGCAACCGTATATCAGATTCACTGAATGCATTTTCAATATCTACATTCTGTAAGCTGACTGAGCCTTTCACAACGTCGCCAACGATCATCGGAACAAACACCGCAGATTTGGGTGGTTGACCGGCGGTAACACCTGTGCCACCATGTTGTTTTGAAACTTCAATGTAATTCTCTTCAATATCAAGCGGCTTTTTCGTTTTAATAAGAACACGGCTATTCCAGTTAAATGGCCGGGGTTCCACGTATTGTCTTTCACCTTTTTCTTTGGCATATTGCCAGATCTCGAAGCCTTTTTCATGATCAAAGGTTCTGATGACGACGGTTTGTATATTGAATAATGAACAAAGACGGTCACCCACTGTATCATAAATAGCCTGTATATTCATTTCACGGACCAGTCCTTCCTGTACGCTATTGATAACTGCCAGTTCTCCCGTTCGCTGTTCTGTTTCTTTCAGCAAACGATTGGTCTCATCAAACAATCTTGCATTTTCCAGGGCCACACTCATGCTATTGACCAAGGTAATTAACAGCTTGACATCGGAATCCGGAAACGCATCTTCCTGATCTAAATTCTGCAAACTGATAACGCCTATAGCTTCTCCGCCTGTGATCATTGGCACAAGTACTAATGATTTAGCTCCTTCGCCCTGGAGAACTTTTTGACTGTATTTGGTTCTTTGTTGGTCCAGGTCTTTGTTGATCACAAGCGGCTTTGCCGTTTCTATCACGTACTTTCTGAATCCCTTAAGTGGTCTTGGTCCCAATAAGCTGCGATCACCACCTTCATAGCTATACCGGTCTTCAATAAGTCCCGTTTTTTTATCATAGGTAACGATATCGATCACCTGAGCATTAAAAATTGATCTGATCTTTTCTCCCACCAGATTATAAATACCCTGCATATCCATTTCACCCACCAGGCCTTCCTGTACGCTATTGATCACAGAAAGTTCAGCAGTACGTTGCTCTGTTTCTTTTAGCAGGCGATTCGTTTCATTAAACAATCTTGCATTTTCCAATGCAACAGTCATGCTGTTGGCTAAAGTTTGTAAAAGTGAAAGGTCTGATTCGGAATAAGCATGTTCTCTTTCATAATTTTCCAAACGAATAGTACCGTTTACCTTTCCACCTGAAATGAGAGGGACACCCAGCCAGGATTTTGCCGCGTCTTCGGTCTCGGAAGGTGCAAACACAGCTCCCAATTCTTTATAACGTTCTATTGCATTTTCATTAATGAGAAGTGGTTGCGCCGTTTGTATGATATGTGAAGTCAGGCCCTTTCCTAACTCAAACCCATGGTCATAAATTCTTTTTCCTTTGTATAAGTAATAAAAATTATGTATATAATTTTTTTCCTGATCATAATATGAGATGCCTATTCCCTGCGTATCAAAAACATCCCGGATTTTATCGCCAACAAGATCATAAATAGCTTGTATATCGAGTTTAGAAGCGAGGCCCTCCTGCACACTATTAATAATGCCCAATTCCGCAGTACGTTGTTCCGTCTCCTTCAGCAACCGGTTAGTTTCTTCAAACAATCTTGCATTTTCCAGCGCCACACTCATACTATTCGTAAGTGTGGTCAATAAGCGGAGATCAGATTCATTGAATGCATTCTCTTTATCAATATTCTGCAAGCTTATAGAACCTCTCACTGTATCGCCGACGATCATGGGAACAAACAAAGCAGATTTGGGTGGTTTACCCATACTTACACCCGATCCGCCATATTTTTTGGATGTCTCCAGATAATTCTCATTGATGAGGATCGGCTGTTTATTTTGAATGAGGTGTTGATTAGCCCAGATCAATGGACGAGGTTCGCTATAAAAACGATTTCCTTTTTCTATAGCATAACGCCAATGCTCCATTCCTGCTTCCTGGTCAAATGTGCGTATCAATACGGTTTGTATGTCGAAGAGATTACAGATACGATCACCCACCATGTCATAAATGGCCTGCATGTTCATTTCACGAACCAGGCCTTCCTGTACGCTGTTGATCACAGCAAGTTCTGCCGTGCGTTGCTCTGTTTCTTTCAGCAACCTGTTTGTTTCATCAAACAATCTTGCATTCTCCAATGCCACACTCATACTATTTGTGATCGTTGTAAGCAACCTGATGTCGGCATCAGTAAAAGCGTGTTCCTTATCTACATTTTGAAGACTGACGGACCCTTTGACTATTTCACCGACCAGCATGGGCACAAATACAGCTGATTTGGGCGCCTGCCCGGCTGTTACACCTGCACTTCCGTATACTTGCGCAGTCTTTACATAATTCTCCCTGATATCTAAAGGCTTTTTAGTTTTCATAAGAAGTTTGCTGTTCCAGTTATAAGGCCGGGGATCAACATATTGCCTGTTTCCTTTCTCTATTGAGTATTGCCAGATCTCTAAACCTTTTTCATAATCAAATGTGCGGATGACCAGGGTTTGTGTGTCAGGGAAAAGGTCACATAAACGATTGCCGACAAGATTGTAAATGCCCTGTATATTCAGCTCTTTTGCTAAACCTTCCTGTACGCTGTTAATTACAGCCAACTCCGCGGTGCGTTGCTCGGTTTCTTTTAATAGACGGTTAGTCTCGTCAAACAACCTTGCATTTTCCAGGGCGACGCTCATGCTGTTGGCTAAGGTTTCCAGTAAACGAATATCGGAATCAGAAAATGCATGTTCTTTGTCTACATTCTGTAAACTGACATAGCCACGGATAATATTTCCTGAAAGAAGGGGTACAAACAACAAGGATTTTGGCATTTTTGTATTGCCTATTGCGGTGACTCCATAATCTTTGCGGGCCTCTTCTTCAGTTGAGATATAGAGTTTCTGCTTCTTATCTATCAATAATTGCCTGAGCTTATTAATAGGTCTGGGATCAGCCTGAACTTTTGCTCCGTCTTCAAACAGATAATTGAAGTTTTCTATTTTATTTTCAAGATCAAAACTTGCAATAATAACTGCTTGTGCATTGAACAGTTTTTGAACCCGGTCGCCAACCAGGTTATAAATACCATGCATATCCAGCTCGTGCGCTAATCCTTCCTGCACACTGTTGATTACTGCTAACTCGGCTGTCCGTTGTTCAGTTTCTTTCAGCAAACGATTGGTTTCGTCAAAGAGCCTTGCATTTTCCAGTGCAACACTCATACTATTGGTTATCGTGGCAAGCAATCTCAGGTCAGCGTCGGAGTACGCAAATTCCTTATCTACGTTTTGTAAGCTTATTGATCCTTTTACCATGCCTCCGACGATCATCGGAACAAAAATTCCCGATTTTGTTGGCTGGCCTACAAAGGTGGTTCCGCCACCATATTTTTTTGCTATTTCAATGTAGTTTTCATTTATGTGTATTGGCTTTTGAGTTTGAATCTGGAGTTTGCTGTGCCAGACAAATGGTTTAGGGTTTATGTATTGCCTTTCTCCTTTTTCAATTGCATACTGCCAGGTTTCCAGCCCGGTATTATGATCAAAGGTCCGGATTACAAGGTTGGGTGCGCTGAATACTTTAAGAATTTTGTCGCCTACCAATTCATAAATAGCCTGCATATCGAGCTCTTTAGCCAATCCTTCCTGTACACTGTTAATGACAGCAAGCTCTGCCGTGCGTTGTTCGGTTTCCTTCAATAAGCGATTGGTTTCATCAAAGAGTCTTGCATTTTCTAATGCTACACTCATGCTGTTGGTTATCGTGGTAAGGAGCCTGATATCGGAGTCAGTAAATGCATTTTCGCGATCAACATTTTGAAGACTTATAGAACCTTTTACTATTTCGCCAACTACCATGGGTACAAAAACTGCGGACTGCGGCGGCTGTCCTTTAGTAACGCCAGTACCTCCATGCTGCTTTGCTACACCCACATAATTTTCCCTGATATCCAAAGGCCTTTTTGTTTCGATCAGCTCTTTGTTAGCCCACATAAACGGTCGTGGCGCTACTCTTACATCCATCCCTTTTTCTACCGCATACGCAAAATGCTCCAGTCCTGTGCTGTGATCAAAAGTGCGGATGACCAGGGTTTGCGTGTCAGGAAA
>DASTIZ010000492.1:0-4876 GCA_035717045.1 Chitinophagaceae bacterium | reverse complement strand
ATCTTGTGGAATGATATTCACTTTACCTATACTATTATCAAATTCGGTTCTAATGGTTGCATTAAAACTTTTGTCCTTTGCCCTTAAACCATGATAGGCTAATCGCAAATACTCATCGGCTAATGCATTAATATCAGTTGGCTCCTTTTGCCCGGCGCTGGCCCGGGAGTGCTGAAGCATGCCCTTGACAATTGATTCCGCCCTTTTTCCATGATGATTTATTTTCTCAGAATTGAACTCTATGTCTCGGGCAATGGCTTTTACCTGTTCTAAATTACCATTCTCTGTTTCTGCTTTTAATTCCTTTAAAAGTTCTTCGTTGACTTCAGAAAAATTATTGACAAAATTCAAAGGGTTTTGAATTTCATGTGCAATGCCAGCGGTGAGCTCACCAAGAGACGCCATTTTTTCCGATTGAATGAGTTGGGCCTGGGTTGCACGCAAATTATCAAGCGTATCTTCGGTTTGCTTTTTTTGCCTTTGCAACATTGCATTTGCAATCTTTTGTCTCTTGTTGTTCCGAAACAAAATAAGTCCGAATAGCATAAAAACCGCCAGCGCTGCGATCAACCCATAGAAACGTAAATTGCTCTGGTAATCTTTTTGCTTTTGCTCGGTTTCCAGCTGCTTTTGCTCTGCCGCATGTACCCGTTTTTGTTCATCAATTGCCAGTAATTGCAGCCTTCTCAGTTGTTCACTTCCAAATAAACTATCGTTAATGGCCATTGTTAATTGCTGGTATTTTACAGCACTATCAAACTTATTTTTATCTATATAATATGCAGCCAGGGTTTTGCTGGCTTCAAGCATGGTGGGTTTTTGAGAAGACAAACGTCCCAGGGCCAGGGCGTGGTTGGCATAATATAAAATAGAATCATACTGTTTTAATTTATGAAAAATCGCCGCCATGCGGCTATAAGTGCGGCCGACATTCAAGATATCCGGTGTAACTGACAGCGCATAGCGATAATAATAAAATGCACTATCCGGGCGATCCATCAAAATATAAACATTCCCCGTTTCCCGTAACACAAACGCTTTTAGGGCAGGCATTTGGACATTTCGTGCGAACAACCAGGCCATTTTTTGGTATATCAGCGCTGAGTCAAGCCTATTCATTTCCCGGTACGCGACTCCTGTATTAGTCAGAATAAATCCGGTCAACTGCGGTGCAAGAAAATGTTTTTGACTATATGCGTGGAAAAGATACCGCAAAGCAGTTTCATATTCTTTCAGGCTCAAATAAGCGATTCCAATAAAACCCTGCGCTTCTGCCATCCGGGCGCTGTCTCCTATTTCCAAACTGATTTGCAAAGCCTTAAACAGATGCTCAAGGGATTCGGGATAATTGCCGCTAACGCGGTGATATTCACCCAACGTAATATATGCTGCTACTTCGCCACTTTTATAATTGATCGACCGGGATATTTCTAATGCCTTTTCTGCGAATGGAACACATGAATCCGGTTTGAAAAAACGATAACGTTGAGCTATAGCAATCAGTTCCACAACTTTTGCCGTATCATTCTGATAGGAGCCGGTATTTTGTGCTGATGCGGGTCCGAGCACAAATAACATATTAAAAAAAATGGATATAGTGATTCGCACGATCATGATGTTGACAGGTTAATAATGAACGCCGCCCCTTCCCCCTCCCTGGTTTCTACTTTCAACTCCCCACCATGTGCTTTTACAATATCATAACTCAGTGATAAACCCAATCCCGTTCCCTGGCCTGTTGGTTTAGTGGTAAAGAATGGTTGAAATATTTTATCCAATACTTTTTGAGGAATCCCGTTGCCATTATCAGTCACTCTTATTTCTACTTTTCCATTATTTTTCTTCGTACTTACAGTAACAAGCGGTTCATACCCATTTCCACGTTGTTTTGCTTTTTCTTCTACGGCATAAAATGCATTGTTGATCAAATTAAGAACAACTCTTCCAATATCCTGCGCAACGATATTGATTTTTCCAATCGTTTCATCAAAATCAGTTTTCGTTGTTGCATTGAATGATTTGTCTTTTGCCCGAAGACCATGATATGCCAACCTTAAATATTCATCAGCTAACGCATTGATATCCGTGGGCTCTTTTTTACCCGAACCGCTTCTTGAGTGCTGTAGCATATTTTTTACAATGGCATCAGCTCTTTTACCATGCTGGTTTATTTTTTCTTCATTGTCTTTTATGTTATCTGCGATCTCAATTGCCGATTGCATCTTGCCTGTTGCTAATTCTGATTTCAGATCATCAACCAGCTCTCTATTTACCTCAGAAAAATTATTAACGAAGTTTAACGGATTTTGTATCTCATGTGCAATACCGGCTGTCAGTTCACCCAATGAAGCCATTTTTGCAGATTGGATCAATTGCGATTGAGTCGATTTGAGTTCAACCAGCGTTTGTTCCACTTTTAATTTTTGTTCATCAGTTTTCTGCTTTTGTTTTTCAAGTAATGCATAAGCCTTCTTCCTATGTTGATTATTTCGCCAAAGCAAAAGTGCAATCACCAAGAAAATTATTCCCACGGCGAGTAATGCATACATCTTTAACTGATTACGGAAAGCTGTTCGTTCTTTTGTAATTTCATCCTGTCGCAATTGTTCATTAAATGTCAGGTTTTGAATATCTCTTTGCTTATCCTTATCGAAAAGGTTTTTATTTAAAGTGACACTTAAATCCAGATATTTAATGATACTATCTTTATCACTTTTCAATTTGTATGCTTCTGCTAAAATATTAGTAGCCTCCAACACGCCTTTTTGATACGAGGTGGATTGCCATTTTTGAAGAACCTCGTTCGCAAAGAAAATGCTGGAATCTGTATCACCAATTTCTTTATAAAGCCCAGCCAGGCTGTTATAAATATCAACAACATCTTTTTTGATATTCTTATCAATAGCTAATGGGATAGCAATGTGGTAATAGTCTAAAGCCTTTTTATAGTTTTTAAGTTTTACCTGAATATTACCTAACAATGAAGGTAGCCATCCCCATTCTCCACCATAAAACTGCTTATCTAACTCATAGGCTTTTTGTACATATTCCAATGCGGAATCAAGCCGGTTTTGTTTTTCATAGATTGAACCTGCAACAGCAATTGAAAAGCGCGGGTTGATATGGATGGAACAATAAACCTGGATAGATTTCAATGCATTACTCAACGCCTTTTCATAATCACCAATATCCCTGTAAACATGACTTATTGTGATATAAACCCATGCAATTCTTTCATTGTCTTCCATGTCCTCGAATTCGTATAATGACTGCAATGCAAATCGCAAAGAGCTATTATAATTGCCCAATGCCCATAGACACCAAGCAGAATAAACATAAGCATTCCCTATTCCTTTTGAGTAATCCAGTTTTTGAGATAATTGAAGAGCTTGGTTACCATATTTCATTCCTATTTCAGGATTATTGAACGTATACCGCCAACAGAGCTGGTTCAATAAATTTGCTTTGACTGTATCTTCTTTTGCTTTCTCAAGCAGTATTTCAAGGGAGTCTACGTTCATGTTCAATCCACTTACTTCGATAGATTCTTTACCGAGGTTTTGAGCCTCGAGGAAAAGTGAGAAAATAACTACCAACACGAAAAGACAAAACTTTTTCATTTCACATTCATTTCAAAAAGTATTATAAAATTTACGCCGAAATGAATAATCCATAAAATATTTTTATGCCGCCGGCAAATGAATAATAAACGCACTTCCTTCACCTTCTTTTGTTTCTACATTTAACTCGCCTCCATGTGCTTTTACAATATCATAACTTAATGATAGCCCTAAACCCGTTCCTTGCCCAGTTGGTTTTGTGGTAAAGAAGGGTTGAAAGATTTTGTCCAATACCTTTTGCGGAATACCGTTACCATTGTCCTTAACCTTTATCTCAATCTTATCCTCTGTTTTTTTAGTACTTACACTAACAGTTGGTTCATACAAGTCTCCTGCTGGCTTCCTCTTTTCATGCACAGCATAAAAAGCATTGTTGATCAAATTCAGAATTACTCTTCCTATGTCCTGCGGCACAATATTGATTTTCCCGATGCTACTATCAAAATCAGTTTTAGTTTGTACATTAAACGATTTGTCCTTTGCCCGTAAACCGTGGTATGCCAATCTTAAGTATTCATCAGCCAATGCATTGATATCGGTGGGCTCCTTTTGCCCGGAATTTGTTCTTGAATGCTGCAACATTCCTTTTACGATGCCGTCAGCTCTTTTGCCATGATGATTGATCTTTTCAGAGTTGAATGCAATATCATTCGCAATGGCTTTTACTTCTTCCAGGTTTCCTTTCTCTGCTTCTGTTTTTAATTCTTTAAGAAGTTCATCATTTACTTCAGAGAAATTATTTACAAAATTCAATGGGTTTTGAATTTCATGTGCGATACCTGCGGTTAGTTCACCAAGCGAAGCCATTTTTTCGGATTGGATAAGTTGCTGTTGTGTTGCTTTTAAATCAGCATATGCCCTTTCAATTTTTGCTTTTGATTTTTGTTTCTGGCGGTTATTTCTCCAAAGGATGATAGCCAATAAAATTAAAAAGCCAATTACAATGGAAGATACATACATCCTGACTCTATTTTGATAGGATAATCTTGCAGAATGAGACTGTAATTGATCAAATTGTTCATTAAATCTTGAATTAAGAGATTGCGTTATACGCTGAAGATTGAACATACTATCCCTGGCAGTAATTGCAAGCTTATGATAGTGTAGAGCCTGTCCGGGATCTTTCTTCTCATTTACCCTGGATAATATCAGGCATGTTTCGTAAAGCCATTTTTTGAATGAAGCATTTTGAGCGATCGTAAATCCCTTTTTAGCAAAATAAATGCTTGAATCGATTTCATTTTTCTTTTCGTGCA
>DASTIZ010000491.1:0-5454 GCA_035717045.1 Chitinophagaceae bacterium | reverse complement strand
TAGCCGTTGGAGGAACAATTCTCTTTGCCGAAAATTTTGATCTATTCAGCACCACCTCCAATTCAGGTGAAACCGGCGGCGCTATAATGATGGTTGCCGGACTCGGTGCCATGGGTGGAAGCATACCCTTGTTTATAGCTTCGGGAAGGAACAAAAGAAAGGCCGAGGACGCGCCAGTAGCTATTTATTTTATATTGGAGAAAGGAACTGATCTTCGGATCCAGGGACTAACTAAAAATTACTATCCTGCATTATCATTGAAAATGAATTTTAGATAGTTCGCAACAGCCATCGCATTTGTAATGTCGTGCATATTACTCCGGCAGCCTGAAGTAAGGCCCCTTAATATTCTATTTAGCCTTTATTGAGCAGGTAGGAACTGTTGCGGCAGGAAAGCAAGTTTATCCCGCAGCTGCGTAAGAAAGCCCAACCATTTATTATGAATTTTACAACCGCAAACAGTAAATTAGTACTGCTTTAAAGTTATGAGAGTACTGCTGCTCTTTCTTATTGCTTTTTGCTGCCGGTCGAATGCCCAGGATAGTATTATCGTAATTAAGGCCGGAACTAGTTTTAATGAATCAGTTCCCTTCATGGACACATACCAGTATCCGCAGTTCGTCACCGGCAAAGTTTATTTTAAGCCCGGGGATAGTGGAGTTGCGAAGATGAATTATCACAAGTTTTTAGATGAAATGCAGTTTATAGATCTCAAAGGTGACACACTTAATATCGCACATCCAGCCACGATCAGGCTTATTCGTATTGATGCTGATGTGTTTTATTATGACGAAGGGTACGTTAAACTTCTCAAAGACACGAATGGAATAAAGCTTGCCGTTAAGCAAGTGCTCCTGGTAACAGGAAAAGATAAAATTGGCGCATATGGTATTCCAAACCCTACATCTGCAATTGACACTTATGGGACATTGATCGACCCAAGAGGCGTTTATAAGATGGTTCCAAGAGAAGATATTACACTAAAAAGAAAGACACAGTATTATATCGGAGATAAGCACAACCAATTTGTTTGGGTTACCAGGAAAAATTTATTGCGGCAGTTTTCCAAAGAGAGCAGAAGACTCAATGAATATTTCAACGAAAACCGCGTCGATCTTAATAACAAGGATGACCTTGAGAAATTACTTCGGTTTTTAGCAGGCTTATAGGCACTTCGGCCCAGTACAAGATTGCAGATGCCTGTTCGCTTCCGGCATTTTTTTGCGTTAAGGCTTTTTTGTGACCTTGAGTTTTAAGTATTCACCTATCAGAATTGCGGCCGGGAAAAAAACTTCTTCTTCGATATTTGCATGTTTATGAAGCTGTTTTTCAAATTCAATAATTTCAGGGTGGCTCATATTCGTGTCAGCATGCTTCAACTCATCCATGTAAGCTTTAATCAATTGATGCTCTACACTCAGGTGGGTTAGCTGTGACGCTAACTTATCGGTTAATCGTATAATCTCATTACTTTGTTCGGGTATTTTTCCACCTGCCAATGAAGTCAACAGTCCTAAAGCAGGTAATACAAAATCTTCTTCCTCTTTAAAATGATGTTGCATCAAGTCATTAAGTTTTATCGCTGCGAGGCCGGCACTGTCCTGAAATGAGGTTATCGTGTGAATTTGGTCTAAAAGGTAATCATGTTCTTTTTTTATTGATGAAGGCACTTCCGGCTTTCCGGGGAATTGTATAACAGGATTCTCCTCTTTATAGCGGCACTGACCCATAAATAAAACAAGCAGCAGTAGATAGAAATACTTCATAAGTTTTGTTTAAGAATAATAAGTGTCTAATTGTAATCATTCTCTTGCTGGTGTTCTCTCTGACAGCAAGTATGGCTTAATATATTCATGTTGCCGAATATCAACATGTGGACATAGGTACAGCATTTTTTTTTTAACTGCAGAATGACTAAGTCACGGGACTCCGCATCTCCCGATCACTATCGGTACTAAGGATAACGATTCTATCCACTTTATATTCTTTATTGGTTTGGAAAGGAACACGACAGACAACAAGGGCTTGCCCCCACTATTCATTTATGTTGTGGTTGCTGCCGCGCAAGACACCCGGCGGGCGGAAATCATAAAAAAAATCTTCTCGAACCACTACCTTCCAACCAAAAGAAGTTTTTATGAGAACCTCCATCTTAATATTAATGTCAATGACATTTATTTCTGTTTCCGGGCAAAAACAGGCTACCAATACTAATACACAAACCCTTACTACCGCCCAGCTGGTAAATAAATCATATCAGACTGGTGATACTGCCGCAATCAAAACGGTTATTGCACCTGATTTTATTGATCATACAGAAAGAGGCGATATTGGCCTGGATAAGTTTACAAAGATGATTGCATATGTACATAAAGCTTATCCCGATATGAAAATCGAGATTATTAAAGAGTTTGCAGACGAAGATTATGTTTTTTCATTATTGCATTTTACCGGTACGAGTAAAGGTAACGCCGGCACGCCAGACGGACATTATGACCTTCATACGATAGAAGTTTACAAATTTGAAAATGGAAAAATTGTTGAGCACTGGGCCTACACCCAAATGAAAGAAGTGATGAAATTGAAGTCAGGTACTAAACAATGACAAAAGGCTTTTAACTGCCGGAAAGGTTCGTAGCGCATGCTCATTGCTTTTTCCTTAGGCCGGTGGCCTTAGTTTGCACTAAGGCAAGCCAAATTTTGAGAAAATTCAAACTGGCTTTGCATTCCCCTGATCTGATAGTTTTGTCAGCTCTTTCAGCGCTGGTACTTAATTGCCAACTAACCATAACGATCCTATGATTTGATTATTCTTTGCTGGTTTGAAGAAAAACGAACACGACGGACAATGAGGGGTATATTGATCTTTTCAAATGTTTTAGTTTTGTAACTTTCTCTACCAAAACCTATTTATTATGAAACCTTCATTCATCACCGTTTCTTACAGCATGGTAGTATCCCTTTTTATGATAGCATGCAACAATAAAGCTGCAGACAAAAGTGAATCACCTACCAACAACACTTCATCGTTTAATTTGGAGAAAGCCAGGACTGATATTCGCGAACTTGACGACAAATTTATCGCGGATTTTAAAAGAGGAGATTCTTCAGCTGTGGCTGCTCATTATAGTGCTGATGCGTGGGTTATGCCATCTAACAGTGAACCGATAACAACAGAAAACGTGGCTGGTTTCTGGGGAGGTGTTATCCGGATGGGTGTTAAAGATTTCAAGCTGAACATTACTGATATTACGGGCAATGATAACCTGATCGCCGAAACGGGCAAGTATGAAATGTACGGGGATAATAACCAGCTGATAGATAAAGGAAAATATGTAGTAGTTTGGAAAAAGGAAAATGGCGCCTGGAAAATATTCCGGGATATATGGAATACTAGTATGACTGCAACACCAAATTAGTGTTTCCCGGAATAAGGAGATTTATCAGCCAGCGTGTTGTCCTTTCAAAAGGGAATATTTACAGTGAGTTTATAAAACTCACCCCTTATTTTTTTGTCATTTATTCCGGGTGTGTAGTTAAGTCCGCCGGATAATCGCAACTCATATTTCTTCTTAAAGGTGACTTTGCCGTATAATCCATAACGGGTATAAGTGCCAATCCCATTTTTTATATCACGGAACTGTTCATAATGTAAGCCGGTTGCAAATACTGATTTGAATCGTATTCCCGGCAATAGCCAGAAGAATAAGTAATTTGACTGTGGCGATACTGCTTTTCTTAGATTTTGATAAACTGCACAAAAGACTTCAATTTCCCATTTTTCATTTTTTAGAAAAGATATTAGTCCGGGAACCACCGCATCTGCAAGCAATGGCTCTGCCTGGTCATTTGAGTCCCGTGCATTTGTAAATGTACCGTGGGCAAATCCCAACGTAGGATTAATATATAAAGACTCCTTTGTAAACCCGAGGCCGACCCCCGTTTCAATCAATGAACCTGTACCATCGGGGTTGGCAAATGAAGGAGTTGTCCAGTATACGGCATAAAAGGTGAGATCAATTTTCTTTACGGGAATACTTCCGTAAACAGCCGGGAAAAAATTGAAAGTATTATCCTGGTTCAATTGGATTGTAAAAGTTGAACGGTCATTTTCTTCAGAATCCTTTTGCGCTGAACAGGAAGATGAAGAAAAAGTAAATACGAGCAGGATAATGATACCATACCGCATTTGATTATAAAATTAAATTAATTTTCCACACCCGCGCGGGGATCTCCCCTCATCAAGAATTTACTTTGGAGTTGCCGCCGGAAAAGGCGCCCGGCGGGCGGAGTTCTTATCTTTGTGCTTCATGTACTACATCGTTTACGGCTTACTCTATGCCTTTTCTTTATTGCCGTTGAGTATTCTCTATCTTTTTTCTGACATTGCTTATTTCTTTTTTTATCATGTTTTTGGGTACAGAAAAAACGTTGTAATGGCTAACCTGTCGCAAGCTTTTCCCGAAAAAACTGAAAATGAACGAACAGTTATTGCAAAAAAATTTTATAAGAATCTTACCGATATGTTTGTAGAGACTATCAAGATGGTCTCGGTATCAAATGAGTTTATCGCAAAGCGGTTTACTGCAAACTGGGAATTGATACAATCTCTCGAGCCGACAGGCAAGAGTGTCCAGGTACATCTTGGACATAATTTTAATTGGGAATGGGGAAATTCAATATTTACAAATTACACGACATTCAAATTTTTGGCTGTCTATATGCCAATAACTAATAAAATTTTCGAAAGACTATTTTATAAGTTGCGAACCCGTAATGGTGCTATCTTTTTAAAGGCCACCTCGATGCGCGAAGAATTTATGCCATACAGCAATACACGTTACCTGCTCGGGTTAATAGCCGACCAAAGTCCCGGTAATCCCGGGAATGCATGGTGGTTTAATTTTTTTAATAAACCGACGCCGTTTTTAAAAGGTCCGGCCAAGGGTGCAATATTGAATGATACGGCAGTTGTGTTTGGATTCATTCATAAACCACGACGTGGATTTTATGAAGCAGTTTTTAAACTGGCAACAAATCACCCTGCTTCACTGACGGAACAGGAGCTTACAGAAAAATTTGTGGATTACCTCGAAGAAGGAATCAGGCAATATCCTGATATGTGGCTTTGGAGCCACCGCCGATGGAAATGGGAATGGAAACCAGAGTATGGCGAAATAATTAAATAAATGGATCCCCGTCGGGCCAATTATTCTCCGGTTTTTGCACCCGGCAACCTGCTCTTAATCCATTTTATTTGTCCGTTATGATTCGATTCATGCTCCACTACATGAAACCACTTACAATAATTATTGGTGGGTCCCCAACCCCAGCCTTCATCGGCTTTTAATAACCAGGCGTCGTCTCTTTTTTTAAATTCCGCGATTGACTTTTCCCTGACCTCCTTTAAAATGGTGAGGTAGTAGTCGAGATTATTCCCCTTGATCTGTTTTC
>DASTIZ010000490.1:0-3535 GCA_035717045.1 Chitinophagaceae bacterium | reverse complement strand
ATCTTTACTTTTTTGAAACCGGGTGCATCGGTATCGATACCCAGCACTGTTCTGAAAAATTCGATATTCGGACTTGAACCCCAGGCATGACAATCAGACCGGGCATTATCGATCTCTGAGATCTCCGCCCATGTTGTCAATCCCATTTCAATATTTTCTTTCCATTTATCCAGCCATTTCAAATAATCATTTCCAAGGCCAGCTTTTATCAATGCCTGGTGGAGATAATATTTAAAATAGATAGAGGCAGGCGATAACGTTTTATCAGTTAATAGCCTTTTTGCAAGGTTAGTTGATGCCGTGCCTTTTATGGTATTAGTCAAAATCGCCAGCGTATTTGCATGTTGTGAATACTTGTCTTTATCTTTTGTGTCGGCAAACAGTTTTTTACCGGCATCCCAATAACTGCGTTGTATAGTTTGCTGGAGTTGTGCAGCTTTTTGCCGATACCATGTTGCCATGGCAGGTAATCCCAATTCTGATTCAAGCTTTGCTGCCGTCTGAAAGGCAAGTAATAATTGAAGATCCAATAACGATGAACTTCCATCTTTCCCGATCGGCCCCACTCCACCCGGCCAGCCCGTTTTCCCTTCTACCCAGTCTGTATAGATCCAGTAAGGAACATTTCTCAGCGACCCTTCAGTATTTTGGTATTTGCTAAAGAACCACAACACATCTCTTACTCCCTGCAATTTATCTTTTACAAAAACACTATCGCCGCGATACATCCAGTAATCACTTACCATACCGATATACCACAAAGAAAAAGTGGGGATCTGTTGCGGTGAAAAAGAGGGATGGCGGCTTAATGTGATGCCTTCAGCCATTCTTGAATGATCCATTTGAGTGATCGCATTTCTTACCAGGCGGTCATCGCCGCTGTTATAAAAGGAAACGAGTGCCTGGATCCTTGTGTCACCAATATATTGCAGTTGTTCGTAATAAGGACAATCCATGTATGTTTCCCATGCGCAGGCCCTTGCCGTGCGCCATCCAACCTCAAATATTTTATCAAGCGTTTTATCGTTTGCATTGAATGTGGCATTCAATTGGAAAGGATACCCGGTAAACAAACTATACATATCCTCAATAACCAACGGTTCATCTTTTGTTGTGATATTGACTTGTATGTAGCGGAAAGTTCTCCAGTTCAGCGTACTGAAATATTGATGATCCTTGCCATTTGAGATAATACTGTCTTTTCTGCCTGCAATTATCTTTCCTTCTATTTCATTACGATTTCCCTTGCGAAATGTTTTACCGGGACCATCCGGTTTTTCATTAAATAAAGCTTCCGCATAGATCAGTAATATGCCCGCATCTTTCCCTTTACTGAAATCCAATTCGGGATACGCATTTGTAAGAAAAGATTGATCAAGCAGGAATGAAACTTTTGAATTCGCCGGTATTGTTATTGAAGCCTTGCCTGCCGGAAACCCGGCCGGTATCGTCACGCCCTCAATTTTTCTTACTGATGCAAACCGTTGCACACTCAGCTCCATCGGTGGCAAGGTTGAAGGAACAAGCATCCACTCTGCAATATCTACTACACCTTTTGGCGTTGCTCCCCGCCAGTGAGCTTTTGTGGCATTAGGCCATGAGTTATCGTCAAAGTCATTCTTGAGCCAGCCATCGGGCATCTTATTCATGTCAACCAGTTCGCCCGGACCGGAGACATAATACGAGCTATAGCCGATACCTGTTAGAGGTGAGTATGCCGAACTCTTTAAACATTTCCAGGATGCATTTGTGTTGAGGGTTTCTTCCTGAGCAGTATTACCCTGCAATAGAAACCCGGTTCGGTTTGATATTTGTCCTTCTGGTCTGTATTCTCCCTCATTCCAAACCGTCGCGGTGATAACATTTGAACCCTGTTGTAAATAAGGAGCTATATCAACGGTTTCAAAGTTCCAATGAAAAAGATCATTTCTTGCCGGACCTAGGGAAACAAATTTCTCGTTTATGATTAAAACATATCGATTGTCCGCTGAAACATGAACGATAAATGAATCTGGCTTTTCAGTTAATGAAATTTTTTTCCTGAAATAATATATCCCATAGCCCTTTGCCGGAGCATCGGGAGCAGTGATCCAAAAAGCCGGCCATGTTTTGGTTAATAAAGAAGGATTTATTCTTTGTGAAAAGGCTTGTATAGAAAATAAAAAAATCGCACCAGCAAAAGTCAGTTTTCTAATCATACTAGGAATCTATGAATCAGTGCCTCAGTGCTTCAGTGGCAATTATTGCCACTGAAACACTGAAACACAGAGAGTTTATTTTGGTACTTCAAAATGATATTTACCTGAACCAATTTTTAATTGAATAGCTCCACCCTCACCTCCTGCAATTTGTACATCTTTTCCTAAGGGCATTTCATTTTCCGTTATTAATGCAGCACTTGAAACCGGAAGCATTACTGTGGCTCTTGAGTTTGGAGGCACTTCAATATCTAAAATAACTTTGTCTCCTTCAATCTTCCAGCTACTGCTTGCTCTTCCATAATATGTTTGCAAACTTGCCGATGCCTGTGTCAAACCACCACCGATATGAGGTTTAATTCTTATATATTTATATCCGGGTGCATTATCATCTGTATCAAGACCTGCCACGACACGGTACATCCAATCACCAATAGCACCGTATGCATAATGATTGAACGAATTCATTGAAGCGGGTTCAAATGTACTGTCGGGACGAATACCATTCCATCGCTCCCAGATAGTAGTTGCTCCCATTTTTACCGGGTATAACCATGAGGGATAGCTTTCCTGCATCAATAACGTATATGCCACATCCGTTTTACCAAAGCGACTCAATACATGACATAGATAAGGAGTGCCGAGAAATCCGGTCGTAAGATGGTTATTATAACTTTTTATGTTGTCGACTAGTTTTTGAACGGTCTGCTCACGCAGATTCTCAGGCAGCATATCAAAATTCAAAGCCAGCACATAAGCAGTTTGCGTGCTCGAAACCAGCCTTCCATTTGGCGTTACATATTCCTTTACAAAAGCATCTTTCAGATTTTTCAATAGCTCTGTGTACCTGGCCACATCATCATTTTTGCCAAGAACCTTTGCGGTATTGATCATGATCTGAACCGAATGAGCAAAGAAACACTGCGCGATCAAATACTTGTCGGTAACTGCTGACCTTCCGTCGTTGTCATCAAAGGGTCTATAGAATAACCAATCACCAAAATGAAATCCTGTATTCCATAAATAATTCTTACTTGCTTTCTCCATGTAGCCAACCCAGTTCTTCATGCTGTTGTACTGGTTCTCTAAGATTTTTTTATCGCCATAAGCCAAATACATATTCCACGGAATGATCGTCGCCGCATCTGCCCAACCTGTAGAACCACCCGCTCCCGCACCAAGGACATTAGGAATCACAAATGGCACGCTACCGCTGGGTTGTTGGTCTGCCTCAAGATCCCGCAGCCACTTTGCAAAAAAATTATTGACGCCAAAATTGAATGCTGCAGTCCTTGAAAATGCCTGTGCATCGCCCGTCCAACCCAACCGCTCATCGC
>DASTIZ010000489.1:0-7339 GCA_035717045.1 Chitinophagaceae bacterium | reverse complement strand
GACTAATAATGATCCAAGGGATTTTCAAAAGTTGGAAAATTATTTTGACGTCATCGTTGTAGATGCACCCTGCAGCGGGAGTGGTTTGTTCCGTCGTGAACCGGAAGCGATCGGAGAGTGGAGTGAGCACAATGTTATGTTGTGCAGCCAACGGCAGCAAAGGATCCTTGCCGATGTTTTGCCAGCTTTGAAAAATGGTGGTGTCCTGATCTATTCCACATGTTCGTATTCTAAAGAAGAAGATGAATTAATAGCTGAATGGCTCAAGGATGAATTAATAATCAATAATGAAGAATTAATAATTAATCCCGGTTGGAATATCGTTGCAAGTGATGGTGGGTATCGCTTTTGGCCCGATAAAGTAAAAGGCGAAGGATTTTTTATAGCCTGCTTCCGGAAAGAAAATGCCAGTACTAAAGACTTGACTTTGCCAAAGGCAAAGCCAGGTAAATTCTCGAAACAGGAGCTTGGGATTTTAAAAGAATTTGTAAAAATTGATGGCCTCACTTTTCTAAGACACGGGAAGCTGCTTCGTGCCATTCCTGAAGGTTTACTTGCTGAAATAAATTTCTTATCAACCAAGTTCCGCGTGGTGAATTGCGGGACAGAAATTGGAGCCATCATAAAAGATAAACTGGTTCCCGAACATGCTGTTGCGTTGAGTAATATTCTTGGTGATGATGCAGGGCGCGTTGAGTTGAGCTACGAGCAATCAATAATGTATCTTAAAAAGAAGGAATTGGAATTGCCTGGGGCAGCTAAAGGCTGGAGCGTTGTCACGTATCAGGGCCATCCCCTGGGGTGGATCAATAAGCTTCCTAACCGTATTAACAATTATTATCCAAAAGAGTTAAGAATTCTTAAAGATTAAAACAGGTAAAATTCTGCATCTTTGTGTAAATATATCCCAATGAAAAAACTAGCGGCACTTTCGTTCCCATTATTTCTTTCCTTTTTTGTGTCGGCCCAGGACCTGGAAATAAAGAGCGGGCCAAAAGGACTTTATCTTATTCATAAGGTAGCTCCAAAAGAGGGCCTGTTCCCTTTGGGAAGAATGTACAATGTTCATCCACGGCATATTGCCAATTTCAACGGGATTGATTTCAATAAGGGATTGGCGATCGGCCAGCTGATAAATATCCCGCTGACTGATACAAATTTTAAGCGGGAGGTAAACACTGGTGTTCCGGTTTATTATAAAACCGGTGGCAAAGAATCGCTGGCTAATATCAGTGTAAAATTTAAGGCCCCTATCAATAATTTAAGAGGGTGGAATCGGCTGAATGATGATAATGCCGGGCCCAATTCAAAACTAATTGTTGGATTTTTAATTACCAACGAGCTAAAAGATAAGGTCGTCACGGTCACGCCGCAGGTTGAAGAATCCGTCTCGAATGTGAAAAAAGCAGATGCACAAAAGAAGATGGTTGAACCGGAAGTAAAGGAACCAGAGCCTAAAAAGGAAGAACCTAAAACGGTTGCAGACGAAGCAAAAAAGGACCCGCCCGCAATTGTAAAAGAGGAGCCCAGGAAGACTGAACCAGTAGTTGCCAGGCAGCCCGAAACTACGGATAATGATGGCACGGGTTTTTTTAAAAATAATTTTTACCAGCAAGTAAAAGGTTCACCTTTGTCAAAAGAGCAAACTGTTACTTCATCAATCTTTAAAACGATGAGCGGGTGGCAGGATGGCAAGTATTATTTGCTGATCAATGGTGTAGAACCGGGAACGATCGTTAAGCTCACGAATCCCTCAAATAGCAAAGTTGTTTTTGCAAAGGTTCTTTATGCAATGGATAAAATAAGGGAGAACCAGGGAGTGGACATACGAATCAGCGACGCAGCAGCGGCGTCACTCGCCATCCATGAAACGGACAAATTTATTCTGAAAGTAAATTACTGATCACTTCTTGAATAAGCGGGCATACCACGGCAATCGATTTATTTTGATCGCCGGGTATATTTCTTCTTTTGCCCCGAAACCATGGTAGAAGAAAGCGAGGTTGGGGATATCTGAACCTTCGAAATCAAGGATCAGGTTTTGCGAGGCATGGTCTTTAATAAATGCATCAATAAGTGCATGTGAGGCGCCGGCCGTTTTTCCATCAGGATGGTTACCAACCAGGATATAAAATGCACGGTTGTGCGAAAAAAAGAAAACCGCCGATGCAAGCGTTTTGTTATTTGTGTCCACAACGGCGTAGCTCTTTGCCTTGTCCTTGCCCTTTAGGAATTCATAAAGCCGTTTAAAACGTACATAGTCTCCTGATTTAGGTCCATCGATATGTTTGAACTGTTGCCGGTTGATCTGAATTATTTCATCAACAGAAATTTCTCTACTTATTCTGCAACCCAGTTCTTTCGCCCGTAAAATATTTCTTCGATGATTTTCCCGGTAGCTGTGCAGAATTTCTTCATAGGGTTTATTAAGGTGAAGTATATAATTGCTGCGGGAATAATAGCCATTAATGCTACTGCGAAAATTATTTGCATGGTTCAATGAGATTTCGATCAAGCTGAATTTTTCCGGAACGGTATCGAGAAATGATTTCACCAGGTTCTCATTAATATTATTGCCAAATACCCCGAGCGAAGCGGTCAATGCGGGTTGATACAAATAATAAAAGCCATACTTTCTATTCCATGTTAATGGCATTACTGCCTTATAGTTCTCCAGCACAAGACCGTCCCAGTGCTTAGCCATGGAATCCAGATAAAACGAATAAGCATAAATAAGACCGTTCATTGCATTGTCAATGCATGCGTCCCACCTTTCTTTGTCAATTTCTGTTTGCCGTAAGTACTTTATTTGATTGCCGCTTGTCATCAGAAGTCCAGCTCGCGGTTTATTTTTCGCAGGCTGAAGTTAGAGATATCTATACTGAAAGAAATCGTTTTCCATAGTCTTCCTTTTTTCTCAAGCACAGATTGTATATAGTCCCTGTAAACGCTGCTATAGATAACCGGCACATAAATATTGAGCGTGTTTGCGAACAAGGATAATTGCAGTCCGGCATCAAAAATGAATCGATCGAATTCGGCATCTTTTTTCCAGGCATCTCCGTATGTCCCAATATCGAGAAATAACTTAAGCGGGATGTTTACAGGAAGTACCGAAAGCGGATTTAATCCTGAAGGGATACTCGTTGATAAATTTACAGCCGCCAGCCAGTCATCCGTTTTACCAACCTTGTCCGCATACAGATCGGTTCTAACCTTAAAGCCGCCGTCACGAACCATGATCTGCTGACTGGGTAATTTATCAAATTTATTCCTGCCGATAAAATAGTCACTGTATGTATAATCTTCATATCCATTAGCTCCCGTCATATTCAGGTGGTACCGATCGGTGGCAAATTGTTTTGAAAAAGTTTTGGAACCGAGGTAAAAGAATTTACCGGCAAACAAACGCAGGTTCAATCCTCCTTCTTTTGGATAATTGAAAAAATAGGTTCCGGTAAACCCTGTCCTGATAAAATCCTTTCCCCGTTCAAGGTTAAGCTCAGCCTTATAAGGATACAATGCACGGAAATTTTCCACCACCAGTTTCAATTGCTGAAGCGTTCTTTCCCGGCTAATGGTATTTACAATTTGATTGATGACTGTATCTGGAGGATTGAATATGCTGTCATAGGAGATCCGGAATGATTCTTCGCTTATGAGAAAGGTTTTCCATTGGATATAGCGCTGTACACTGCTTCTTGGGCTCTGGTTTAAGGTAAAACGAATGCCTGGTACAATTTTATGGAATACGGCAGTTACATCATCACCGTCATTTTTTTCAAATGAGTTCATGGAAAAAGATGAAGCATTCAGGAAAAGATCGATCTTCCTTATCGCAGCATCGGGGTAAAAGGAATAATTCAGTTTGCCGAGACCACCCAACCGTTTTGCCCCGGTCGAATAAAGTGGTACGAATAAGAACTGGAACCGCGACGATGGCAACTTATAATTGGTAAGACCAATGCCGATCATTGCTTTGTCGTAGCTGTTAACACCAGCAACAGGAGAGATGATCAAAGCGTGTTTTGGCTGGTCTCGCAAATAGGAAACTACGCCTTTTGACGATAACGGGAATATGATCTTTGTACCTTCCCTTTTCATGCCCGGTAGTATGCCTTTATTATCAAGTAAAGCAAACTCCGCGTCAAGGTTTTGACCACTTACCGTTTCTAAAACTTTTTCAAAGTCTTCGGGATAAGGATGTTTGAATTGCCATTGGCGGTAATATTCCTGCATGGCTTTATCAAAACTTTCTTTGCCAAGTTTTTTTTCGATTAACTCAAGCCAGGCGCCGGTCTTATAATAAGCAACGAGGTCATAATTCAGATTCGTGAACTCTTCAGCTTCTGTATTTATTGGCTGGTCCTTTTTAACTACCGCTTTTGATTCAAACAATAATCGTTCAGCGTCCTGAAGAGAAAAGCTGCCCGAACCATACTTCATTTCCCCGGCATCACCATATTTCCATCGGCTGTAACGGTTATCATAAAATGTGTTAAGGCCTTCGTCCATCCAGGGATGCTTTCTTTCGTTTGTGCCAAGGATCCCGTAAAACCAATTGTGGCCCACTTCATGGGCAATTGTGAAGTCAAGTATTTTCTCATTGGTTTCAGGAGAAATAATGGTAATCGTTGGATACTCCATTCCACCACCAAAGCTTGCGGGACCCTGAACGGCGCTGACAACATTATAGGGGTACTCGCCGATCCATTCGCTGCGGGTAAGAATAGCATCTTTTATTGCACGCAAGCTATTTATCCAGGATCTGGATTGTGATGGCGTAAAAAAAGAATATACGTCAATTACTCTTCCCGAACTCAATTGTAGAGTATCATGCAACACGTTGAAAGTTTTATCTGCAAACCATGCAAAGTCATGCACATTGGTTTGTTTATAGGTTAATGTCTTTAGTTCCGCGGAAGATTCAATGTTTGCTGATAGGTCTTTTACCAAATTATTTACTGGTGTTGTATAAAGATCTTTTTGCAGCACGTCAGAATGGCTGAGCAACATTTTTTTTTCATCTTCATTTTGCAGATCACCTGTTGCGGCAACTATATAATTCTTTGGTACGGTGATGCGAACATCAAAATTTCCAAATTCGCTGTAAAATTCACCCTGGTCAAGATAGGGGATAGGGTGCCATCCTTTGCGATCATACACGGCGGGTTTGGGATACCATTGCGTTGCCTGGTAGCTTTGTCCATCATGTCCGCCACGGGAAAAGTTATACGGGAGTTTTACATGAAATGGTGTAGTTATTTCAACTTTTTCCCCGGGAGGTAAAGGCAATGGCAAAATAACTTTAATGATATCAATATGCTGGGGATGGTCTTCCACATCCGCCGTTTGATTATTTATTTTGAAGTCAAGCCGGTTGACATATCCGCGATCTTCTTTATTTGAAAAATAAAATTTAGTGCTTCCGTTTTCGAGTGCCTGGTCGCTAAAAGCAGTTTTATCATTCTTATACGCATTCGGCCAAAGATGAAACCAGATGTACCGTAATGTATCGGGGGAATTATTTATGTACTCAATCTTTTCGAATCCTTCTAAAGTATGCTCTTTATCATTCAAGGAAACATCGATACTATAGTTGACTTGTTGCTGCCAGTAGTTCAATTGGCAGTCGGCGGTAAGCAGTAAGCAGTTTGCAGCAAGGGTATAAAGTGTTTTTTTCAATTGGATATCGTTTCTCAAAAATAGTGAAACAAATTGTCAATTGCTAACTGTCGACCGTTGACTGTCGACTGTCGACTGCTGACTGCCGACTGCCGACTGCTGACTGCCGACTGTCTACTTGCCTTTGCCTAAAAAAATTATCCTTAAGGTATGTATCATGATCTTGAAGTCGAGCGCCAGGGAAATATTTTCGATATAGAGAAGATCGAACTTACTACGCTCGATCATTTCCTCTACATTTTCTGCATAACCGAATTGTACCATACCCCAACTGGTAAGACCGGGCTTTACCTTTAATAAATATTTGTAGTAAGGAAATTTGGCCACCACCTGGTCGATGTAAAATTTTCTTTCGGGTCTTGGTCCGACCAGGCTCATTTCGCCTTTAATAATATTCCACAACTGAGGTAATTCATCCATCCTCCACTTACGCATGGTTTTTCCCCAATTTGTTATTCGTTGATCTTTGCCGGATGAGAGCGAAGGACCTTCTTTTTCCGCATCAACCGTCATTGATCTGAATTTATACATCATGAACGACTTTCCTTTATACCCAATTCTTTCCTGTTTATAGATTATCGGGCCGTTTGAAGAGAATTTAACCCTTATCGCGATGTACAATAACAGGGGTGAAAGGATAACCAGGAAAAAGACAGCTATTAAAACATCCAGGACCTGTTTTATGTTTTGCTGCCAATCCGGCATTAGCCCCGTTTTCAGATCAATAAGCACGGCGCCAAAAACATTACTTGTCTTTACCGAGCCGGAGAGGATGTCAAGCGTGTTGGGAAGAATTTTTATTTCCACATCTTTTTCGCTTAATCTTTCAATGATGCTTTCAGTCTTCTTTTGTTCGGACCTCTCTAATGCAATAACAACCTGTTTTACATTATTTTCATCAATGACCTTTTCCAGCTGTTCAATATTTCCCAACGCGGGAATATTTTTTCTTATCCCATTTTTACCATTGGTCGATGTGCTTACAAAACCAATATACCTGTAGCCCGAATTGTGAAAGCTTTTTTTTGTGTCATGAAGTATTTTCAAAGCCGTTTCGTCATTACCGATCATTAATGTGTTAAAATAGATTCCGCCTGTTTTCAGTTGCTTTTGTGTAATATTCAGAATGAGGTTACGGCCAACGATGGTCAGAAAAAAATGCAGGCCCAGCAATGAAAAAAATGCTACGTAATAATATTTATAATTGCTATTGTCTTCCTGGATATCATTCAATATTATAGTAAAGTATAAAAAAGCACAGCCAATAAGGCTACAGATAAAGACAGTAGTGAATTCCTGGAGCTTGGATTTTTTATACAATGATCTGTAAGACCCAACCAACGTGTAAAGGATCAGCCAGCCAACCGGTACCAGCGTTATGCCCATCCAGAAATTATCATCGATCGCCAGTTCTCCATTTTCACTCACGGAAAGGCCCAGGTAATACTTGCGCAAAAAATACATGATCCCCCAGGCCAATGAAGCCGTGAAAAAATCGGAAAGAACATACCAGGCGATATGAATCGGTTTGCTTTGCTTCATCAGCGGGTGATCACATTGTTTCCTATCTTCTGTAATATCTGGTGAGCGACATCCATCGCCATCAGCCCATCTATTTCTGATACTATCGGTCTCGTATTCTTTTCAATTGAGT
>DASTIZ010000488.1:0-5115 GCA_035717045.1 Chitinophagaceae bacterium | reverse complement strand
CCAGCCTGTTCAAGATCCCAAAACCAATCACTGTGCGGGCCGGGATGAGTTTCTCTTGACTTGGCCCAGAGAATTCTTCCCAGCGCGCCATTCTTCACACTTTCAAATGCTTTTATGAATTTTGGAGTATACACAAGATCTTCCAGGTAACCGTTGAAGATGCCTGCTTTTTCCACTGCCTCCATCATTCGTTTTGCTTCTTCACCATTTCTTCCCAGCGGTTTTGTTGTGATCACTGCCTTATTGTGTTTGCAACAAAGCATCACCGCCGGTTCATGTAAATTGTTAGGCAGTGCAATGCAAACCACATCAACTTCCGGATGAGCTATTGCTTCTTCCATATTCGTTGTCGAATGGTCACAATGGTAATCCTGTGCAAATTTCTTTGCCGACTCTTCACGCCGGGAGTAAATACTGACCACTTTGTCTTTGCTGCGATAACCCTGCAGCGCATCGGCATAGAATCTGCCGATAAATCCTGAACCAAGCATTGCGATTCTTTTCATATCGTTAATCGATTTATAGGTTTAAATTACCCGCGTTTATTTTCAAACTGTTTTCAGTGCCCGGGCAATGCAAGCTAATAAAGCTTGTTGATCTTTTATTTATTAAAACAATCTTTTCCTGCATAGTGCTGGAAGTCTTTACGCCGGTGCCCGGTAAAGCGATTGGCATAGCAAGTCGCTTTCTGGTAAATGAACCGCCAAAAGGTACGAATGTAAAATGTCTCCGAAAAAATTTTCAAAGCCAGTATATTGCGGCCAAATTATGAGACCTACAGAAGACACCTACCGGCACAAAGGACTTCGGAAAAAATTAGCAGAGGGAATTCGCAAAAAGGGAATAACGGATGAACGAATACTGGATGCTATCAATAAGATTCCACGCCATTTTTTTCTTGATTCCGCATTTGATGATGTAGCTTATGAAGACAGGGCATTTCCAATAGGCGAGGGGCAAACTATTTCCCAACCGTATACTGTCGCCTATCAAACACATTTATTGCAGGTAAAGACTTTTGATAAGATTTTGGAAATCGGTACCGGCAGCGTTTACCAGGCATGTTTGCTTGCCGAATTGGGCGCGCAGGTTTATACAATCGAGCGACAAAAAAAACTATTTGACTCAATCAAAGAATTTTCTTTTCTGAAAAAATACCCTAACATAAAATTCTTTTATGGAGATGGTTATGAAGGACTACCCACGTTTGCGCCGTTTGATAAAATCCTGATTACTGCAGCGGCGCCCGAGATCCCGCCAAAGCTTCTTGAGCAATTAAAAACCGGGGGCATGATGGTGTTACCAGTTGGCGCGGGCGAAGTGCAGCAAATGAAACGGGTGACCAAATTGGAAAGAGGTGCCATCAAAGAAGAGGTCTTTGATAATTTTTCTTTTGTGCCGATGATTGAAGGCAAGAAGTGAGCTGGATAATCGAACCCAACGATCAGCCTGTTTGCCGAAGGCAGGTTTTACGTTAATTTGCTCCTGATTTTTGTAAAATTTTTTCTACTTCGACAAGGCCTTTTTTCAGTGCCCATTCAAGCGGAGTTGACCATGATGCGCCAGATAAATTTGGATCAGCGCCTTGCTGTAATAAATACTCAACCATTTCATTTTGCCCCCATCTTGCCGCCAGTCCAAGTGGCGTTGCTTGATATTCTTCATCAATAGCATTGATATCTGCACCATGTTTGATCAATAATTCTGCTTTATCAATAAATCCTTTCTGCGCCATATCATGCAATAGTGTAACATGATGCCAGCTCATGGTATTTGGATCCATTCCTTTTTTCATCAGGTAAACAGCACTGTCATAACGTTCGAAATAATAAAACTGCGCCCACTTTAAAACCTTTGGTACCCTGGCACCATAATTCATCAACAGTTCCATCATTTGCTGGTTATTTTCTTTCGCGGCAAACAGCAAAATACCTTCACTCCAGAAATAAGTCTCGTCTTTTGCGAATTCAGGATGTTCTCTTAATATTTCCTGCACGGTTTGAAATTTGTTTCTATGAACTGCTTTTTCAAACTCCTGTTCTAATTGTGTTCTTTTATAATCTATTTCACCATTGTCGCCCTTGAATTTTTGTTTTGAAGGATCAGCAGCATATTCGTTCAACATTGATTCGATCTCATAGTAGCCTCTGTCATGGGCGATCGTTTGAAGATTATCATGAAAAGGGTAGTTCTTATACGAAGGGTCATGCGCTCCATTGTCAAGCAAATATTTTACAACTTCAATGTGTCCTTCACGGACCGCAAAATGAATAGGAGGAGTATAGTTGTATTGTGCATATAGCAATTCGGGACATTCATCGGCTAATTTCTTTACGGTTTCCGGATCACCATTTTTACTTGCCACTAAAATATTCCAAACTTTTGTTGTAGTAGAGACTACATCGTTGGACAATTTGATCGGTAAGTCTGATTTTAATTCGATTGGCTGCAGCATGGCTTTGGCTTGGAGGTCAAATCTAGTGTTAAGATTTATTCAGACAAACTGTTCCAGCAACTCAATTCTTTTCTCAATGGGCGGATGTGTGGCAAACATGTTATCCCACGAGGCAGATCGATGTGTTGAAGGTGTAGGGTTATCTATAAACAACTGTGCAACATCACGGTTCTCTACTGCTTCGATGTATGGATCGGAAGAAATTTTCTTTAAAGCGCTGGCAAGGGCATAAGGTTTCTTTGTCATGTCGGCTGCACCGGCATCAGCGAGGTATTCCCGTTTCCTGCTAATACCAAATCTCAGTAAAATGGAGATGAGATAAGCGATCGCGGTAACTACAATTGCTATAAGAATAATACCACCCGTGCCTTTTCCTTTCTTGTTTCCGCGACCGGCAAAACGGAGACTGCGAAAGGCAACTTCAGCAAGAAAAGCAAAAATGCCCACAAAGATGATGGAGATGATCAGGACCCTGACATCCCGATTCCGGATGTGAGAAAGCTCGTGGGCGATAACGCCTTCAAGCTCTTCATCATTTAGTTTATTGATTATTCCCCTCGATAAGGTAACAGAATAGCTTTTTTCATCAATACCGCTGGCAAAAGCATTTAGTGAATCATCTTCAATGATGTTGATGTTTGGCGTCTTCATGCCTTTAGCAATGCAGAGATTTTCTACAAGGTTATAAACCCTCTTGTTTTCCCTTCGTTCCAAGGGTTTTGCCCCGGTTGCTAAACGTATAAATGCTGCATGGCCTGCCCAGGCAATCAAAAACCAGGCACCCACTGCAATGAGAATAAATGGGGCCGCAGCCAGGAACATGGCGTTGTGGTCAATTGAGGTTGGATAATTCTCATCGGGGTATTCTGATGCATTGTCCCTTGCCACAAAATACATGAGGATATAGAAGATCGTCAGCAGTAAGACCGGGAACGCGATCAATAAAAGAAAAGAATTGATATTGTTTCTTTGGATCTGCTGATGAAGCCCGATGTATTTCACAATCTAAAATCTGAAGTCGTAAATCTAAAATTGGATTTTCGGTGGTTCTTCCATTCTTACCCTGCCTTCTGTCCCCAGGTCAAACATGATCTCGCGTTTGAAACCGAAATTATTTGCGATGAGATTGGAGGGAAAACTTTCCACCGCATTGTTATACTCGGTAGTTGCACCATTGAAGAATCTCCTTGATGCGGCCAGCTTATTCTCTATATCACTTAATTCTTCCTGCAATTGCAGGAAATTCTGGTTGGCTTTAAGATCAGGATACGCTTCCACCTGTATTCGTAAACCCTGTAACGCAGAAGTCAACTGTTGTTCAGCTACAATCTTGTCATCGATAGTTTTTGCCGCCATCGCCGCGGATCTTGCTTCAGTGATTGCCGTCAATACGCTACGCTCGTGCCCTGCATAACCTTTCACCGTTTCCACGAGCTGGGGTACAAGATCATGGCGCTGCCGGAGCTGCACATCAATATCAGCAAAAGCATTTTGCCTGCGGTTACGCAGAGTTACCAGGCGATTATACAGGCTGACTAACCAAAGAACAATCAGAACTATAATGATGATAAAAATTATGAATACCATAATTCTGTTATTTCCGATAAAATTAGGTAAAAGAAACTGATGACCTTTATTTACTTGAATGAACTATTGGCAGGTTGATCGTTTGCAACGGCCCAATACCTGTTATATCCATTACTGTTGTTTCGGTGAACCATTCAAAATGCGGTTGATCGGTGGGAATGATCACAAAACTCCCGGGTCCGTAACAGTGCGTTACCGCGGCAGAATCCGGGTTGGATGTTAAAGCAAGATTGAACGTGCCCGAGATTACGGTTAAATTCATATTTCCCGAGTGGGTATGTGGATAAGACCGATAACTGGCCGGGAAAATTGAACGCTCGACAAAAAGCCCCGGCAAATCCCTTCTACCCACGAGAAAGATATTTCTTCTTCCGTTTGACAGCAGTTCATCTGGCGATTCCGGCACGATGGCAAGGGGAGTAGTAGCCGGTTTGGATTCAAAAGCTGGCGCTGGTTTTTTTTGATTGCAAGCGATCATCAATGATGCAGCAAGCATCGCTCCCATAAGAAATTGATGCTTCATAAGAATTAATTGAAGTGAGGAAATAAAGAACTATGACCCTTGTTAAAATTATGCACAAACAGACGTCATTAACGATGATTATTATCATGAGCAGCCATGAAGTCTGTGTTTTTTTCTTATTTTCCCGCAATATTTTATCGAAAATGCGGATAGTCCCGTTTCTTGTTTCGGTCATTATCACCGCCGTGCTGATCTACGTTTTGAGCAGGCCATGGGGGGCCACAGTTCCTATGCCATTGGGCAAATTCTTGAGTCCACAGTTTGGTATCTGGCAAAATGCCGAGGAATCCGATTGCGATTTTAGCTGCGATCTGAAACTGGAGGGCCTGAATGGCAAAGTAGAAGTTTTTATGGATGAACGACTAATACCCCATGTTTTTGCAGCTGATGATGTCGACGCTTCTTTTGTCCAGGGGTATCTGCATGCAAAATTCAGGTTATGGCAGATGGAATTTCAGACCCATGCTGCGGCAGGACGTGTTAGCGAGATCATTGGCGACAGGGCATTGGCTTATGACAGAACAAAAAGAAGATTGGGAATGATTTATGC
>DASTIZ010000487.1:0-5073 GCA_035717045.1 Chitinophagaceae bacterium | reverse complement strand
CGGTAACAGAACACTCATGAAATGCGATCATTTTCGCACCTTGTTCGGCTGCTTGCCTCGATAATTTATCGATTATGGAAAGGTTGTACTCTTTGTCATTGCTTCTGTGCTCGAATTGGGCAGTGGCAATTTTGATATTTTCCATAGCTGGTTATATCTTTTTTTTCTTTTTTCTTTCTTCAAGGAATTTCTCAAACTCTAGTAAGGAAAAGCTGCTCAGGTTTTGTTCTTTGCTTACGCCGGCTTTCTGCGCAGCCAGGACTCCGTATTTTACATCATTATATCCGCTTAGCGAGTGCGCATCAGGATCAATAGAGATCAGTACTCCTTTATCTATTGCGTAATCGATGTATCTCCAGTCTATATCCAGGCGCCTGGGGTGTGCGTTCAGTTCAATCACCACGTGGTTGGCAGCACAGGCATCAATGATTCTTTTGTGGTCAACGGGATATCCGTTGCGGCTCAGCAACAGTCGTCCGGTCATATGACCAAGAATTGTGGTGTATGGATTTTCTATTGCCTTCATCAACCGCGTCATCGCCTTTTCTTCATTCATTTTAAGATTACTGTGAACAGAGGCAATAACCAGGTCAAAAGTGGAAAGAATATTGTTTGAATAGTCCATGGATCCATCACCCAGGATATCACATTCAATACTCCTGAAGATCTTAAAAGGCTTGTATTGTTCATTTAAAATGTCGATCTGCCTGTGTTGTTCCCGTATTCTTTCTTCAGTCAGCCCATTGGCATAGGCGGCGGCTTTGGAGTGATCGGAGATCACAAGATATTCATAACCCCTTTTTATACATTCCTCTGCCATTTGTTCCAATGTATTATCGCCGTCACTCCATTTGCTATGGCTATGAATAATGGCCCTTATATCGTCCGGTTGTATCAATGTCCGAAGCTGTTTTTTTCTTGCTTTCTCAATTACCGAAGCTGTTTCCCTCATAAAAGCAGGTATTACCGGAATATTTGCCTGGGTAAATACAGAATCATCGCCGATCTCGTTTCCGGTATATTTTATTGTTGAGAACGTGTTGTTGAAGGCGGTTAAGAATTCTTCAGAGCAGGTTGTGCAAAATAGCCTCTCATCCATTTTGCCTTTCCCGGTGTGTAATCGAAGCTTTAGTCCGTTTTTTAGCTTATATAAAAGCGTATTTTCTTTTTCTTCGAGAAGCTCCGGCGGTTGCGCGGTTTGAAATTTTGGCTTTATCACGTCATTGTTTTCAAGCACAACAAACTCCATTTCTTCGATCGTTAATGATTGTCTTCGATAGGCACCCGTCACATGAACCCGTTCGGGAGAGAATAATTTTTTCAGGTAACCATCGATCTGGGGAAATATCGCTTCGGCCTCGGCATAAAGAAAGTGTCCCTGCTGGCTTTGATAAAATTGTATTGCCTCCTGGACATTGGTTTGTGTTTTTTCACCAAAGCCTTTATAAAGTGTTAACCGGTTTTCATTGCATGCGTACAACAATTCACCGACCGATTCAATTCCCATTTCTTTCCAGATAGCCTGGATCTTTTTAGGACCAATACCTTTAATGTTCAGCATTTCGATAACACCGGGTGGTGTTTTGGCAAGGTATTCCTGTAAAATTCCAAGTTTGCCGGTTTCCAGCATTTCTGCAATTTTCTTTGCCGTGCTTTCTCCAATTCCCCTGATCGATGCAATTTTTTCCGGTGGCGTGTCAGCCAATTGTTCGGGAAGTTTTTCAATGTTGAATGCGGCAGCGCCATAAATTCTCGCCTTAAATGAATTATCACCATGGATATCCATGAGCTTTGAAAGCAGGGAGAAATTTTCAGCAATTGCGTAGTTATCCATTGACACTCCGACGGGTTGAGTTGCCATTCTCAAAGTAACTAAAAATTCATCATTGAAACTTGAAACTTGAATCTTGAATCTTGAGTCGTATAGCGCACCAATGAAAGACTCAAGATTCAGTATTCAATATTCAAGTTCCTGCATAAAAAAATCCCCCGCAATTGCGAGGGATTTTTATTTGAGATCTTAACTTACTTTTTCTTCTTAGCTGTTTTCTTTTTTGTAGCTGTTTTTTTCTTTGCAGCTTTTTTCTTTGTTGCCATTTGTTTTGAATTTAACGGTTAGAAATAAATTAACGATAGTAAAAATAGAATTAATATTCCAACTATCAAAAATTTTTTCCACAAAATTTTGATAACGATGTTAATTACTTTTTCCTAACATCAACACAACAAGGAACTATTTAGAATTTTTTCAGTGATGATTTATCACAAGTGTAGTAAAAAACTATGCTTCAACAGGAGTGACTGAAACAAAAGTTCTGTTGTTCTTTCCTTTTTTGAATTCAACAACACCATCAGCTAATGCAAACAAAGAATAATCTTTACCAACACCAACATTTTTTCCCGGATGATAAACAGTACCGCGTTGACGAACGATGATGTTGCCGGCAATAGCAGGTTGCCCACCAAAAATCTTTACACCCAGACGTTTGCTTTGTGAGTCACGACCATTTTTTACGCTGCCTTCACCTTTTTTATGTGCCATGAGAAATGAATTTTTAGTTTGTGAAATTTCTTTTTCTTGCTTGAAATCGGAAGTCAGAAGTCGGACTTCAGACTTCATACTTCAGACCTCAGTCTTCCGACTTCTTTTTTGAAATACTGCTGATCCTGATCTGTGTATAAAGTGTACGATGACCATGCTTTTTGCGAAATCCCTTTCTTCTTTTTTGTTTGTACGCAATTACTTTATCACCTTTTACATGGTCGAGTATTTCAGCTTTCACTTTCGTTTTTACGTCATCACCCACGGAAAGCTTACCATCGGCATCAACTAATAAGACTTCAAGATCAACCTTATCGCCGGCGTTGCCTTCAATATGAGGAACAAAAAGGGTCTGGTCTTTTTCAACTTTATATTGCTGACCGCCAACTTTTACAACTGCTATCATAGCTTAAAATTAAGGATGGCAAAGGTAAGGGGAAATGGCTTTCCGGCAAACAGATTATCAAAGTTTTATATTGATTGCAGGGCTAATTGAAATGCCTTCTTTTATATTTGCAATTCAACTTAGCTTGCGTTTTACTTAGGGTATGAAAATCAAGTCGTTTTTAGCCAGGCCGTTCGCTTCTTACATATATAAAGGTATCCGGAAAGGCATGGCAACAGCCGTCGCAGACCAGGAAAATATTCTTCACCACCTGCTCAGGATCGGTAAGAACACAGAATACGGAAAATCCATAGGTCTTGATAAGGCGACTAGTTACGAGGAGTTCAGACAGATTGTTCCGGTCCAGGATTACGAACAAATGCGGCCGTGGATCGATAAGATTAAACAAGGCAAACATAACATACTCTGGAAAGGCAAGCCGATCTATCTGGCCAAAACTTCAGGTACCACAAGCGGAACTAAGTACATACCGATCACGAAGGATTCCATACCAAATCATATCAACTCGGCGCGTAATGCTCTCTTATGTTATATGGCTGAAACGGGTAATACAAGGTTTGCCGATGGCAAACTGATCTTCTTATCGGGTACTCCTGAATTGGAAAGAGTTGGTGGGATTCCAACGGGAAGATTAAGCGGTATCGTTAATCATCATGTTCCAAAATATCTTAGATCAAACCAAATGCCTTCTTATGAAACAAACTGTATTGAAGATTGGGAAACGAAGCTGAGTAAAATTGTTGATGAGACGATCAAACAGGACATGACACTTATCAGTGGTATTCCACCATGGATGCAGATGTATTTCGATGAATTGATAAAACGAAGTGGTAAAAAGGTGGGTGCATTGTTTCCTAACTTCAGTGTAATGGTGCAGGGTGGCGTGAATTTTGAGCCGTATAAAGCAAAGTTGTTTGAAAGTATTGGCAGAAAAGTTGATTGTATCGAACTATTCCCTGCCAGCGAAGGATTCTTTGCTTTCCAGGATTCCCAGAATGCAGAAGGACTTTTGTTAAATGCAAATAGCGGGATCTTTTTTGAGTTTGTTCCTGCGTCAGAAATATTTAATGACAAGCCAACGAGACTTTCATTAAAAGATGTAAGGGTGGGAGAGAACTACGCGATGATCATTAATAGCAATGCAGGGCTTTGGGGATATAACCTGGGAGACACCGTAAAGTTTGTTTCGACCAATCCTTACCGGCTGGTTGTTACCGGCCGGACAAAACATTTCATTTCAGCATTCGGAGAGCATGTGATCGGTGAGGAAGTTGAGTATAGCATCTTAAAAGCCGCGGAAGAGGAGCATGTTCATATTACAGAGTTTACCGTGGCACCTTTTGTAAGTAAAGGCGATGGCAGATCATACCATGAATGGTTCGTTGAGTTTGAACACAAACCGGGAGATATTAGAGCATTTGCAAATAAAGTGGAAGAAAATCTCAGAAAGAAGAACGTGTACTACGATGACCTGATCAGCGGCAATATTCTTTCGCCATTAAAAATAACCGCTGTCAGGAAAAACGGATTTATTGATTACATGAAATCTATCGGTAAATTGGGAGGGCAAAATAAAGTGCCCCGGCTCAGCAATGACAGGAAAATTGCAGATGAGTTGATAAAGTGGATCCTGCCTGCCGAAAAGGTAGGCGATAACAACTAATTGCGTAAAAACTATGAAAGTCGTTTTTGAAAATACACCTTCTGAATCACCGCTCAAAACAACCCAGGGGAAATCAGGTGGCGTAAAGAGAATTGCCTTATTTGGTTCTACGGGTTCGATCGGAACACAGGCATTGAATGTAATTGGCAACAATCCAGATAAATTTTCTGCCGAAGTCCTGACTGCGCAAAACAATGATGAACTGCTGGTCCAGCAGGCACTGCAGTTCAATCCGAATATTGTGGTAATTGGTGATGAAATCAAATATCAAAAAGTAAAGGACGCATTATCATCAACTGATATAAAAGTTTTTTGTGGTGAAAAGGCACTGGAAGAAGTGGCTTCCATGGATGTGTATGACCTGATGCTTGCTGCGATCGTGGGATTTGCGGGTTTGAAACCAACGCTGAAGGCGATCGACAATGGAAAGACTATTGCACTTGCCAATAAAGAGACATTAGT
>DASTIZ010000486.1:0-6536 GCA_035717045.1 Chitinophagaceae bacterium | reverse complement strand
GGATGCACCACTACTGCCAACTCAAATAAAAAGATTAGCACAAAGAATTCCATTAGGTCTTACCCGCACGGGCGCGATCGGCGGAAATAGTTCAGGGGATATTTTCATTGCGTTTTCAACTGCCAATAAAGATGCATTCAGTAATTCCGAAGAAAAGCAGGTTACAACCATGTCGAATGAAACAATGAATTTATTGTTCGCGGCAACGATCCAGGCAACCGAAGAAGCGATCATCAATGCTCTGTTTGCTGGAGAAACCATGGAAGGTATTGAGGGAAATAAAGTCTATGGGTTGCCTAAAGAAAAGGTAGTGCAGATAATGAAGAATTACAATCGGGTTAATGAATAAATCGGAAGTCGGAAGTCGGAAGTCAGAAGTCAGAAGTCAGATACGAGAGTTGGGTATGTAAAATAATAATTCTTCAAGAGAGATGTTCCTAAGTCTCCATCGTCATTGCGATCCCAACAAGGGCGGGAGAAGCAAAGGGGGATTTAGGGGCTCTTATAACATAATGAACGAAAAAAAACAAACAGGAAATTCTTCACTCATCAACGAAGACCTTGCTCCCATTCCACACGAAAGAAGAAAATGGGGGACATGGAACTATGCGGCTTTATGGATCAGTATGAGCTTATGCATTCCAACTTATATGCTGGCAAGTTCATTGATCGGGGGAGGAATGAACTGGTGGCAAGCGATACTTACAATTTTTTTGGGCAATACGATCGTTTTAATTCCAATGATATTGAATGGACATGCAGGGGCAAAGTATGGGATACCGTTTCCTGTTTTTGCAAGAGCAAGTTTTGGGACAAAGGGAGCCAACATTCCCGCTATACTCCGGGCAATAGTTGCTTGCGGGTGGTTTGGTATACAGACATGGATCGGTGGAGCCTCTATATATTATATTGTAAGAGCATGGAATCCGGGGATGCCGGAAATCGATCATAGTTCATTATTTCCTCAAGCGATTCCGATGATCTGTTTTCTTTTGTTCTGGTTATTTAACATGTTCATAGTGTACCTCGGTGTAGAGAGTATCCGGAAACTTTTGGTGTTTAAAGCGATCTTTCTTCCGGTTGCAGCATTGGCGTTATTGTTCTGGGCCATTAATGCTGCGAATGGATTGGGACCAATACTGGAGCAACCTGCAAAACTGCAGGGCGCGGCATTCTGGAATTATTTCTTCCCCGCATTAACAGGAATGGTCGGTTTCTGGGCCACCTTGTCATTAAATATTCCTGATTTTACACGCTATGCCAAAAGTCAAAAAGCTCAAATAAGAGGTCAGGAAATAGGCTTGCCTCCTTCTATGACATTATTTGCATTTATCGGAGTTGTGGTCACTTCAGCGACCGCAATGATATACGGCAGTACAATATGGGATCCTGTTCAATTAGCAGGCCGGTTTGAAAACAAATTAATGGTAACATTTGCAATGCTTGCTGTTGCCATTTCAACACTGGCGACAAATATTGCTGCTAACATTGTAAGTCCGGCAAATGATTTTTCGAACCTGGCTCCAAAGAGAATCACTTTCAGAACTGGTGGTTACATTACCGGCGTTATCGGTGTATTGATCTTTCCCTGGAAACTGATCGCTGATCCTACAGGATATATTTTCACCTGGTTGATTGCTTATTCCAGCTTATTGGGTCCGGTTGGAGGGATCATGATCGCTGATTATTATTTTATAAGACGACAGAAACTGGTTGTTGACGATCTATACAAACATGAGGGTGATTATGGTTTTGGGAATGGTTTTAATAGAAATGCCATCATTGCACTGCTTTGCGGTATTTTACCTAATGTGCCGGGCTTCCTCGTTGCCGTAAAAGTTTTAAGTAAAGATGCTTTTCCCGCATGGGTAAACGATCTCTACAATTATGCATGGTTTGTTGGATTCTTTGTCAGCGGCATTCTTTATATCTTACTGATGCGATCTTATAAAATTGCGGAATCAAAACCTGTCATAGAGACAGGGCATGCCCTGTCTCTGCAAATAAATAACGATTAACCGGGACGAGGGATGCCCTGTCACAAAAAATGAATAATCAGACATGTCATTATTAATCAAAAACGGAAGGATCATCACCGCGGATGCAGATTATGTTGCCGATATTTTTATCGATGGAGAGATTGTTCACACGATTGGAAAGAATTTACCGGTTAATGCTGATGAGATAATCGATGCAACCGGTAACCTGGTTTTTCCCGGCGGTATTGATCCGCACGTACACCTGGATATGCCTTTCATGGGAACGTTTTCTTCTGATAACTATGAAACCGGGACAAGAGCCGCATTGTTTGGCGGTACTACCATGGTGATCGATTTTATTTTGCAAAAACAAGGAAACAGTTTACATGCAGCATTAGAGGAATGGCGGGGACGAAGTAATGGCAACTGTGTTGGCGATTACAGTTTTCATATGGCCGTAACAGATTTCAATGATAACACTAAAAAGGAAATTAAAGATTTTATAGAAAAAGAAGGGATCAGTTCTTTTAAAACCTTTATGGCTTATAAAGGTGCTTTGATGATCGACGACCGGCAGATGATAGGATTGATGGAGGAAGTGAAGCAACACGGAGGATTGATCAATGTGCATGCTACAAATGGCGACATGATCGATTACCTGATTGCCAAGCATAGAGCCGATGGAAAACTTTCGCCATTGTATCATTATTTATCTCAACCGGAAGTAACGGAAGCTGAAGCCGCAGAACGATTTGTTGATATGTCGCATTATACCGGCTGCCCGGGATATATTGTTCATCTTACTTGTGAAGGTGCATTGAATGCTGTGCGTAATGCAACAAGAAGAAATCAGAAAGTTTTTGTTGAGACCTGTATTCAGTATCTAATCCTTGATGCTTCCTTGTATGAAAGGGATTTTGAGGGCGCTAAATGGGTGATGAGTCCACCGTTAAGGGAAAAGAAAGACCAGGAAACATTATGGGCTGGAATTAACCAGGGATTAGTACAAGTTGTCGCAACAGATCACTGTCCATTTATGTGGGAGCAAAAGAAAATGGGTGAGAAAGATTTTTCAAAAATCCCAAACGGCCACCCTGCAATTGAGAACCGGATGGAATTGTTATTCAGTGAAGGCGTTGTTAAGAACAGGATCACATTGAATAAATATGTCGAAGTTGCCTGTACTAACCCGGCAAAGATATTTGGCATGTTTCCACAAAAAGGAACGATAGCGATCGGCAGCGATGCCGATATTGTGATCTTCGATCCGCAGGAAAAGCATACACTTTCTGCACAGACGCATCATATGAATGTTGATTATTCTGGATATGAGGGTTGGGAAATAACAGGCAAGGTGAAAAAAGTTTTATTAAGGGGACAAATAGCCATAGATAATAATGAATGTAAGATTCAAAAAGGATACGGTAAATTTATCAAGCGAAATAAGGTCGAAGGAAGAATATGATGAATGATGAATTTTAAATGAATTCATTCAACAGTCAGGAACCAGCCGCCTCCTGCTCGACTCCCTTGTCCGCTGGCCGTTACATTACAACCGCAATCTTCGAGTTTTTCCGATTTAGTTAGCTCATAATCTTAAGGGAGTTTAAGCGAAAAGCTGTGATTTTGACGCAGCTTACGCCAAAATACTCCCCCACGGCGGCAAACGAAAACTTAACCGAGTTAAGTGATTCAGCACTTACAGCGCAACTCAAAAGGGCGTTGTAGGCGGGCGACGGAGGAACAAATGTACCGATGACTTCGTCCGTTACCGTTTTCGACCCTTGCCTATAGCTTAACGAGAAAGCAAAGGGCCCGCCCTGCCCCGCCGTCCCAGCGCTAATAAATGCCTGGGCAACGATGAAGTAATCTCCGGCGGGCAGGGTCATTTTCACAGAAACCGGAGTGTCAAGCGACTTATGACCCAGCCTTAGGGAATACACATCAGCTGGCTTAATTTTAGAAGAGTAGTCTTGGTGGAGCACAACGTTAGCCTTGGTTAGTTGCTGTTGAATTGTCTTTCTTGCCATAAAGGACCTCCTTCGAAGTTTGTGTGCGACAGAAATTTGCCCACCCCAATAAGAGTTAGTGGGAACGCGCCGCCTAACATTAAGTTCAGCAGCGGCCGCCGGGAGGGATTTGAACACGAATGCGACTTCAAGGCCGCTGTAAGCGTCTCCCGAGCGAAGTCTGGTAGCGCGGAATTGCTCTATGGCTTTCTAGCACGCCGCACCAGGTTGTTGAGGTAGGCACGACGCTCTTAGGAGCGCCTAACCATCGTTCTCTACTGCCAATATCGGCATTAGACCAAAGTTATAGCATATTTGTAACTACATCACCGGCAAATAAAAAAGTATGGTGACTATATGTGTATTATTATGGAAATTGCAGGCAAAGGTCAAGTGAAAAGTTTGATGACCTGTTAATAATTTTATCGAGTGTAATTATTACCACTAACGAAAGATATTCTGAAGACAAAAACTCTTAACTTATAATTCTAAACTCTAATAAATGCCACGTACGATCAAATCAGGTCTGATACAAATGAGTCTTCCAAAAAGCGAAGGCGAAGGAACGATTGAAGAAATAAAAGAAGCCATGGTGCAAAAACATATTCCATTGATCGAAGATGCAGGCAAGAAAGGCGTGCAGATCCTTTGCCTGCAGGAAATTTTCAATACGCCTTACTTCTGTCCGGGGCAGGATGCAAAATGGTATGCAAGCGCTGAGGCAATTCCAGGTCCGACGATAGAAAGGATGCAGGAGTATGCAAAAAAATACGGCATGGTGATGATCGTCCCAATGTATGAAAAAGAGCAAGCTGGTGTTTTATACAATACGGCTGCAGTAATTGATGCTGATGGAACTTATCTTGGAAAGTATCGTAAGAATCATATCCCGCATACATCTGGTTTCTGGGAAAAGTTCTTCTTCAAACCCGGTAATCTTGGCTATCCTGTTTTTCAAACCAGGTATGCAAAAATTGGTGTGTATATATGTTATGACAGGCATTTTCCTGATGGCGCAAGAATTCTTGGATTGAATGGAGCCGAGATCGTTTATAATCCATCAGCAACTGTTGCCGGCTTATCACAATATTTATGGAAGTTGGAACAACCGGCACATGCTGCCGCCAACGGATACTTTATGGGTTGCATCAATAGGGTGGGCACGGAAAAGCCATGGAATGTCGGCAAGTTTTACGGTAACAGTTACTTCGTTGATCCCCGTGGACAAATTTTTGCACAGGCAAGTGAGGATAAAGATGAATTGCTGGTTGCCGAGTTTGATCTGGACATGATCGAAGAAGTGAGAAGTGTTTGGCAGTTCTTCCGTGACCGAAGACCTGAGACATACGGGAAATTAGTAGAATTATAATTAATGAGTTAACCACGGAGGCACAATGACACGAAGAAACACAGAGAATCTCTGTGACCCACAGTGCCTCCCTGTCTCCGTGGTTTAAAAGCAAATTAGATGGCAATTCAAAACAACAGATTAACAAACGAGCAATACGAACAAAACTTCGCAGACATTCGTCCGCCGTTTGAAAGGCCCCCTGTCCCCCGATGGGGGAACTAAGGTCGAATATTTATCTCAATAAATGACATTCATTAGACGGAGAGAATTAAAATGGCAATACAAAAAAATAGACTATCACCCGAACAGTACGAACAAAACTTCGCTGATATTCGTCCGCCGTTTGAAAATAAAACTGCAGCGGTGGTGGAAGCGAATCGTTGTTTGTTTTGTTATGATGCACCTTGTACCAAAAGTTGTCCTACGCATATTGATGTTCCAAAATTCATTAAACAAATTTCTACCGATAACATAAAAGGTTCTGCCCATACGATTTTCTCTTCAAACATCTTTGGAGCAGGCTGCAGTAAAGTTTGCCCTGTAGAAAAATTATGTGAAGGTGCTTGTGTATTTACTTTATTGGAAGAAGAGCCGATCCAGATTGCAAGACTACAGCAATACTCAACAGCAAAAGCATTAGAAAATAGCTGGCAGTTATTTGAACGTAAACCATCAGCAGGTAAAAAAGTCGCAATCGTGGGCGCTGGCCCTGCAGGCTTAAGTTGCGCTCATGTGCTTTCAAGAGAAGGAATTGATGTCACCATTTTTGAAAAGGAAGCAAAAGGTGGTGGGCTGATGACCTATGGAATCGCAGCGTATAAAGTAACGCCCCAGTTCTGCGAAGACGAAGTGAACTACATCACTGCAATCGGTGGTATTGAAATAAAATACAACAAGACATTAGGAAAGAATCTTTCCTTAGCCGACCTTCAAAATAATTATGATGCTGTTTATCTCGGCATTGGTGTGGGTATTGCAAGAAACCTGGACATACCGGGTGAAGAACTGGAAGGTGTGGTGGATGCGATCGGTTTTATTTATGATATACGAGATAAAGGTTATTCATCGGTGCCTGTCGGTGATAAAGTTGCCGTGATCGGGATGGGTATGACAGCAATTGATGCCGCTACACAATCAAAAAGATTGGGAGCAAAGGAGGTGACGTTGGTTTATAGAAGAACACAGGAAGAGATGCCT
>DASTIZ010000485.1:0-3389 GCA_035717045.1 Chitinophagaceae bacterium | reverse complement strand
TCCAGTTGCTGTAGGTATGCGATCATCTCATTACCCATCGTTCAGATTTCAGGTTGTAGAAAAAATGACAATTCAAACCTGGCGCTTAAAGTAAAAAGAAAAATCAAATTAGTAAACTATGATGACAAAATTCGGTGATAAAGTTTTCGGAAGTGTACGCTCAGTCAGGCTTTGACTCTTAAGTCTTGAATCTTGAATCTTGAGTCTTTAAACGAAAAAAAGAAAGATTCAAGATTCAAGATTCAAGATTCAAGTATTTCTTGAGTCGGGTAAAGTGGCTGGCGACAATAGAAGAGAAAGACCGCCGGATTAAGTCTGCCGGCGGTCAATACTTTGTTTTACCTCATTTGGAATTAAAAATTCCAAAGTCTCGTAATGTTAAATCCGATAAGAAACTGTCCATCCCTGTAATCGTTTTGGTTGAATACATTATTGCTTTGTGGCACTATGCCATAATAATTACCGGCAAACACCTGGAAGGCGTGTGAACTGGTAGTAATTTCCAATCCAAAGCAAATATTTGGATCAGGGTTGTTTGTGAGGTGTGTTGTGAGCGGTTGATCATAACCGGCTATAACGGCCATTTTGTCTGACACTTTATAACGACCGAGCACTGAAACAGCAAAATGATAATTATTCATCATCTTTTCAATCTCACCTTTGCTGGTTACATAAGCTTCCACATTATTATACCATGAAAGACTGGGAGCCACCTGTGCAGAAAACTTGTTGGTTATTTTCCGTGCTATGATCACCTGGTTAAAATAGGATAGTCTGTGTACACTGTATCTAAAATTACTTTTATCCCTTGCATCAATGACTATGTTGCCAAAGTAACTAAGGCTTACAGGCATTTTTCCGGGTGTTTGTTGAATCAAAGCATATTTTGCATTCAGATCAATCTGTGTTCTCTCCTTGGTGAGGCCCGCACCAACAAAAAGATTCTTTACCGGAGCATAACTTAAACCTAAACGAATATTAGATGGCGCAAAAATCCCAAAGATATCTTTTTTACCGTTGTCTACGGTTCCAAAACGGTGTTGGATATCGAATTCAAGAGTTCCCTTTATTGGCACCATCACAGTCTGATTATCCATTAACCAAACGCTTTCAAAAGTGTTTTTAACGGGTTTCACTTTTTGAATTGTTTTGGTCTCAGGCTCATCTTGGGCAATGGCAGCCAGGGTGGCGAGCAGGACCGAAGAAAATAGTAATATATTTTTATACTTTTTCATAATTCGAAGTTTAATTGTTTTGTGCTCCTTGTTTTATCCATGCAAGGATGAGGGCATTATAGTCTTTATTAATACCGCTGACAGGCATTGGAGTTCCTTTTTTCCCTGTTACCCATAAATAGATTTCACTGTTTTGCGGGTCTGATATATTTATATAATTGCCCCCCATCAGTGCATTATACGCATTGGCAGCGGTCAGATCAGGGGCTTTACCGCCTGAGGTATGACATCCGCTGCCATTGCAACTGCTGTTAAAAATGGGGACAAGATCACTGACAAATGTTACAGGTCTGGTTACTTCTTCTCCCGTCTCAAATATTACAGTTTTATCCTTGTAGCATCCGGTTATCAGAAGCATTGCAGCGCTGATAGAAATAATCCCCATTATGATTCTAAAACGTAACATGATTTTTGTTTTTTCGTTACTAATGGGTTAATTTATTTTTCAAATTTCAGAATGAGGTTGGCTTTAATTGAGTGTGCGATCTGCGCATTTTCAAAAACAGCAAAACCAAAATATTGATCAGCTAATGAAGTGAAGTCTATATCATATACAGCATCGCTTGTTTTCAGTGCTCTTTTGATTTCCATTACCCATCCGCTGCCTGTGTGAACAGCTTTGCATGAGATATCTCCCGCACTTCCCGTATAGGCGTCGTTAAGGGTAAGGCCGGGGATTGCTTTTGGTCCTACTCCAGATCCTACTCGCTGATATTCTGTGCCGCTATTAGGATCAAGAGGTGTGGCATCACCCAGAGTAAGCACACCATTTAGATCAACAGCGGTTACTTTTTTGGCAACACCGGAAGCGACTTCTGAGTTCATGATCCATCCATAGTTGTTGCGATCAGGTATCACATATTTTGGAACTGCTACAGAAGTGGAAGTACCCGTGATCAACAGATTTTGACTGTTGTTTTGATAGATGTCACCACCGGGGTCTCCTTTTCGTCCATTAGGATACGTGTTGTCCTGGTATTGGTCATGCACCTGGAAGCTGCCATTTACGCCCCCTCTGATAGATTTCCAGTGCCACATGTCAATTTTTTCTGTTGGAAAGTTTGTATAATGGCGGCTCGACCCGTCAGTTCCCGGTAAACCGGTATGGCAGGATTTGTAACAGGTTCCGTTAGTCCATCCATTAACGGAATTATTGATATTCCAAAGGAAGGCAATCTTGTCTTCATAAAAAGGAAGTCGGAGTATGCTCCCGTTCGCGGCAAATTCGAAAGTACCTTTCTCCTGTGCCCATCTTTTGGTTCCAGGATCAAAATACCACGGTGACCGTTTTAATGAAGCAGTGGGATCAGACCATTCAACAAGGAAATAGATATTTGCGTTATCGTAAGCAGATCTGATTTTTACGGACGGAATAATATTGCCGTTATATCCTCTGAATACATCCCCTGTTACTTCAGGAACTGTAGTGCTAAATTCCAGAACAGGGCTATTTGCCCATAATGCATCCGTAGTGCCATCTATGGAAGGTGGTGAACTTACTTTTACCGAAACCAGGTCGGTTGAGTTGTTAATCGGTTTTGGAACATCTAAAACCTGGTCGCTCTTAGTACAGCTAATTACATATCCAAGCATTAGAATGATTGATGACATAACCCAAAACAGTTTTTGTTTGAAGAGTTTCATATAATTATTTTTTAGTGTAAAATAATTGCGCAGGTTTAGTGCGGAATTTTTCGGCCGCAAGCTAGACGTCGCAAGAGTCTCTGCAATTGATTATGGGTATGCCGTCGAATGAGAGTATTCATAGAAAAACCGAGGGCAATCATTGGAAGTTAAAACAGGTAAATTGAGTTGCGCGATTCATGCCTGCCGGTCTTCAATAAAATTTACCGCGAAATTGCCTGCACCGTTGTTTTTGTTGCAAAAACTGTTGCAAAACGAGCATTTATTTAAACAGACTATGACTTTGATTAGGGGCTGAATGATAAAAATCATTGTTTTGAATTTGCCTGCTTGACATGGTGATATTTGTATCCGTATTTTTGAGTGTATTTGGGCATCTAATTTTATTCGATATGTCAATTCTAAGCAGGTATGACCCCGGCTTTTTATTAGGTTGATCATTCTCATTTGCCTGATAGGTTTCTATCATTTTTTTTGACTTCGTAAGCAAATATTTTTATTTCAAAATCA
>DASTIZ010000484.1:0-11283 GCA_035717045.1 Chitinophagaceae bacterium | reverse complement strand
CCCCGCTAAAAGAACAACTCAACATGTAAAGATCGATGGCTATTTAAATGATGAGGCATGGAAAGATGCAGCCATCATGACCGACCTTATCGAGTTCAGGCCTAAAGTTGGTGACAAAGAAGATCCTGCCAACAAAACAATCGCCTATTTGATGTATGATGACGAAGGAATTTATTTTGGTGGCTATTGTTATGAAAGATCAAAAGACAGTATCGCAAGAGAACTGGTGGGACGTGATGGGTTTGGGACCAATGATTATGTAGGGATCATTTTCGATACGTATAATGATAAGTTGAATGGTTTTGAATATTTTGTTACACCCTTGAATGAACAGTGGGATTCGAAAATGTCGCCACCCGCTCCAAATTCGAATTCAGAAGATTTTTCATGGAATGCAGTATGGAAAAGTGGCGCTGTGATACATGATGATGGCTGGAGTTTTGAGATGTTCATTCCTTACTCCGCTATCCGCTTTGGTAAAAAAGAAGTACAGACCTGGGGGTTGAACATTACGAGACGCCGAAGAAAAACAGAAGAACAATTCACCTGGAACCCGGTCGATCCAAACGTCAATGGGTTTCTTACGCAGGAAGGATTCTGGACAGGCATTTCAAACATCCAGCCCCCATTACGCCTCCAGTTCTCACCTTATTTTTCTACGTACGTAAATCATTATCCTGTCAATAGCCCGGGTGCAGAAAAATGGACCTCTTCGGTGAACGGAGGCATGGATGTGAAGTATGGCATCAGCCAGGCTATCACACTCGATATGACATTGATACCTGATTTCGGGCAGGTACAAAGTGATAACCAGGTTCTCAATCTTACTCCATTTGAAGTCAAATATGAAGAAAGGAGACCATTCTTTACCGAAGGCACGGAACTATTTGGAAAGGGCAATTTGTTTTACTCAAGAAGAGTCGGTGGTACTCCACTCCATTTTTATGATCTCGGCAATTATATGAATGCTGATGAACATATTGTAAAAAATCCAACGGAATCAAAACTTATTAATGCCACTAAAGTTTCTGGTCGTTTGCAAAACGGTTTAGGAATCGGGTTCTTTAACGCGATTACAAATCCTCAATATGCTGTGGTAGAAGACAACCTGGGCAAACAGAGAAAGATCGAGACGAACCCGCTCACCAATTACAACATCATCGTGCTAAACCAATCTATGAAAAATAATTCCAGCTTAAGTTTTATCAATACCAACGTGTGGAGAAGCGGAAGCGATTATGATGCCAACGTAACAGCCGGACTTTTTGATCTTAATGATAAGAAGAATACATGGAATATTGGGGGCAAGGCCGCATTTAGTAACCAGATCGGTTATTTGCCCAATGGCAAAACACAAACCGGCTACAGCCACAAACTCTACTTTGGAAAAACAAGCGGTAAGTTCAGATTCAATTTCAACCAGGATCTGACCAATACGAAATTTAACAGCAATGATCTTGGATATTTTACCTTCAATAATTTTCTTGATCATTATTTGTGGATGGGATGGTCGTGGATAAAGCCGACAACATGGTATAATAATTTTCGCGTCAACATAAATGCTTTCTATTCCCGTCTCCAAAGCCCGGTTACATTGCCCGACAATTCTATCCGGAGATACCGGCAAGCCATGTTCAATATTAATGCCAATGGTCAACTGAAAAATCTTTGGTTTGTCGGTGCCTTTATTGGTTACGAACCTGAGTATAACGATTTCAATGAACCGAGGATGGCTAATCGTGTTTTCAGGGGATGGCAAAGTCGTTCCGCGGTACTCTGGTTTGAATCAAACTATTCAAAAAAATATGCGCTTTCTTCTCAAGTTATGTTTGTGTCAAGAACCATGTTTAAAAGCAAGCGTTACCAAATAGATTTTAACCAGCGGTTCCGGTTCAGCGATAAGTTCTCGTTGAATCACAGGATCAATCTCGAACCTCAAAGGAATAATGCGGGTTTTGCTGATATTGATAATGCCGGCAACATCATCTTTGGCCGTCGTAACCGGAATACAATTGAAAATACACTTGAACTGAAATATAATTTCAATGCAAAAATGGGATTAAACACAAGAATTCGTCATTATTGGAGCAAGGTTGACTATAAGGAATTCTTTACTCTTCTCATCAATGGCAAACTTGAAAGGAATACAATATTCACGCAAAATGTGAATCAAAATGTCAACTTTTTTAACGTCGACATGGTTTACACATGGCAATTCGCGCCGGGCAGTTTCCTCAATGTTGTGTGGAAAAATGCTGTGTTTGATTTCCAGGATGTGATCGAAAAAAGTTATTTCAAAAATTTCAGCAACACCATGGAATCTGATCAGAATAACAATATTTCACTTAAGGTCATTTACTTTTTAGACTATCTGCAGTTAAAAAAGAAAAAGACTAAGAACTGAGTAGTTTTGTGTAGTGATGAAAAACGGCCCCTGCTTTCTAGCGGGGGCTCTGTTGTTGTATGATCTCACCGTATTCGGGTCTCCAATCCCATTTCCACCGGCGATGGCTCCAAAGCCATAGTTCAGGATGTTCCCGGATAAATGTTGCGAGGTATGCGATATACTTTTTAGATATATCTGTTGGGTCTGTTGCCGCGGGATTTTCTTCGCCCATTTCAAAAATGATCTTGTAATAACCGCGTTTTGGCTTTATGAACTTGCAAAAAAGAACTGGTGTGTTCCCCCTTCTTGCACCACTCTCAGCCCCCTTTACAAACGGCGTTGGTTTCCCGAAAAAATTAAACCAATAAGCGTTCTTAGGATAACCAGGATTTTGATCGGCTACCAGGCCTAACATATAAAGACGGTTCCGGTAAGGCAGCATACCCGCTCGCATATCAGTTGCCGGTACCAACACACCACCTGTTCGTGTACGTATCTTCATGAATAGCCTGTCGATCACTTTGTTGCCTATCGGCATATAGACGATAAGTAAAAGATGCTTGCTGTTCAACGGTATTCCCAGGCAAGACATATCCCAGTTGAAATTATGGGCCAGCATCACCTGGCATCTTTTTCCTCCCTCATAGACTTTATTTGGAAGAGAAAAATCACCCGTAAAATGTCTTTCAATAAAGGAATGGGATGCGGATATAAGTTTGATGACCTCGATAAAATTGTCAGTAAAATTCCGATAAAATTTTCTTGCAATCATTCTTCTTTCCTGTTCTGATTTGTCTGGAAATACCTGGAACAAATTGCTCATCACAATTTTTTTTCTGTACCCAACTATAAAATACAAGATAAAATAAGCAAGATCGGACAACAGGTAAAGAATGGACAATGGCAATAAAGAAAATAAAAAAAGAATTGCGTAAACAACATGGTACATGATCGGCAAAGATAGGCCTCACAAAAACTCACCGAGGGATTTAACGTCGGCTGGTATCGTCTCAATTTATTTTTTAACCCATGGTGACACAGTGAGCACAGAGAAACAGGGAGAAAAACTCTGTGGACCTTTTGCGCCGTTGTGTCGCCGTGGTTCATTTTTTTCAAATTGGGACAGTATTCCCAACTGTTATAATTTGAAACGCTCATTCGTAAAAAGAATGTCCGGTGAGCTGGCCCCTGTTTAGGAGGATTTTCAGGTGGCTTTACAACACTATATTCTGGACCAGTTCACTCTTGCCCGGGTAATCAGTATTGAAATGAAGACCGCGACTCTCTTTTCGGAAACTGGCACCTTTCACGATCAGGTAACCAACTGTGATCATATTCCTTAATTCGAGTAATTGCGGAGACAAGGTACTCGTTTGATAAAGTTGTTCTGTCTCTTCCCATAACAGGTCAAGACGACGTGAGGCCCTTTGCAGACGAATATCATTGCGGACAATACCGACATAATCGCTCATTACCAGTTGTAGTTCTTTCAGGCTTTGCGTGATAAGGATCATTTCCTGCGGTTGCGATGTGCCTTCCGCATTCCAGTCCGGAATATGAGATTGAAAGGAAATTTGATCTGCTTTTTCGGCCGCATCGATCGCACAACGGTGTGCAAAGACCAATCCTTCAAGCAGCGAATTACTTGCCAGGCGATTGGCACCATGCAAGCCGGTGGATGCACATTCGCCACAGGCATAGAGATTACTGATGCTGCTTCTGCCCCATTCATCCGTCTTTATTCCACCACAACTATAATGCGCAGCCGGCGCCACCGGGATCATTTGTTTTGCCATGTCAATGCCGATCGACAGACATTTCTGGTAGATGTTTGGAAAATGTTCAATAAAACTTTCTTTCCTAAAATGAAGGCAATCCAGCCAGACATGTTCAGTACCTGTTCTCTTCATCTCGCTATCGATCGCCCGGGCAACAATATCCCGCGACGCCAGGTCCTTTCGCTCATCATATTTTTCCATGAAAGCTTCGCCATCCTTATTACGAAGAATACCACCGTCACCACGAACGGCTTCTGTAATTAAGAAGGCCTGGCCGCGAACTCCCGGCTCATACAAGGCGGTAGGATGAAACTGTATGAATTCCATGTTCTCAATTCTGCCCTTCGCCCGGTACACCATCGATACACCATCTCCGGTTGCAATTGACGGATTCGTTGTTGTCCTGTACACCTGTCCATTACCACCGGTTGCCATCAATGTGATCTTTGATAAAATTTTTTCTACCTGGTTGGTCTCAAGATTTAAAACGTATACGCCAAAACATTCAATGTCGGGTGTTGCTTTCGTTACCAGGTAACCAAGGTGATGCTGCGTGATGATATCAATAACGAAGCAGTGCTTGATGAATTCAATGTTTTTTTGCTGGTTTACCGCATCAAGCAACGCCCTTTCCATTTCCCAGCCTGTGATGTCTTTGTGATGCAATATTCTGAATTCCGAATGTCCTCCTTCACGTCCCCGTTTATAATCGCCATCGGCTTCCTTATCAAACCGTGCTCCCCATTCAATGATATCATTGACTCTTTCCGGACCTTCCTTTACTACGATCTCAACAACCTTTTCGTTGCATAATCCATCCCCTGCGATCAATGTGTCATCGATGTGTTTTGCAAAACTGTCATTCTCCAGGTCATTCACTACGGCAATACCACCTTGCGCATATTTGGTGTTTGTTTCATCTGCCGCGCCCTTGGTTATCACCAATACTTTTTTCTGAGGAAATCGCCGGGAAACTTTCAATGCATAAGTTAACCCTGCTATACCTGAACCGATAACGAGAAAGTCTGTTTGTCGCATAGTCTTTGCGAGGCGAATTGCGAGGCCAGGCCGAAGCAAAATCTCCTCAATTTTATGTTTATTTACCAGGCAGATACGCTACGATCATCACCTCTTGCCTTCGCATCATCCCGTGGATGATGCACCCTGGTACGATAACAATTCTATTCAGCAAATTTATGGGTTGATGATGAACTAATATACCTGGCAGCACCAAGAGTAATCAGTAATTGAGCAATTCCATATGTAAGCATTACAGCAATGCCAGCGTATTCAAATTGTTCATAAAATTTATTTATAGCCAGTAGAGAATCTGAGGCAACAAAAAGCAATGCGCCGGAAATTATGAAGAGTGATGCCTGTTTATCTTTCAATCTCCATAGATCTGCCGCAAAACTCAACATAATGCTGATGATAAGTCCATAGATCCTTACTGGTTTTTGCATAGCGCCAAGATGGGGCTGCAGCAGCGAGATCAACAAAATATAATATACAGCAATCGGCAAAAGCGGAACTAAACTTTGTTTGAAGTTTTCCTTAACTCTTACCTGGTCGAATAAAACAATGTAAAAAACATGGGCAATTAAAAAAGCAATAAGCCCAAAAATGAAGTAGTTTGAATTCGTGGATTCAAACATAAGCAGAACATCACCCAACCAGGAAAATGCAAGGGCGAGAATCACCCATTTTTTTAAACCGGAAAAAGAACCTTTTGTGCTGAAAATAAAAAGACCTGTAAGCAATGGCATTAATAGTGGCTTGCTAACATACCGGATTGTTTCACTACCGGTATAAGCAGCAAAAAGATCAACAGCAAGAGCTAAGAGATAAATCAATATCCAATAATTTCTGTGCATTACATCTAAAATCCAAAATTCCCTACGCCGGTTCTATCCATGCCTCATTCTCCTTTAATAAATTGATCAATTCATCAACGGCCACATCGCTATTTACATTTCGTTTTACAATCTCTTTCCCTTTGTATAAAGTGATCTTACCAGGCCCACTTCCCACATAACCGAAATCGGCATCAGCCATTTCCCCGGGGCCATTTACAATACAACCCATGATAGCGATCTTTACTCCTTTTAAATGATTGGTCCTTGCACGAATCTTTGCCGTGGTTTCCTGCAGATCAAAAAGTGTACGCCCACAGCTTGGACAGCTGATGTATTCTGTTTTTGAAATTCTTGTCCTGGTAGCCTGAAGAATGCCAAAAGAAGTATTATTGATAAATTGCTCAATAGTGAAATTGCTTGTGTAATTTCTTCCCGACACAATTGTACCTTGTACCTTGTATCCTTCATCATGTCCCTTGTCCCCAGTCCCCTGTGCCTTGTAGCTCTCTATGGTCATTCCAAGGCAAATTCCATCTCCCAGGCCATCAAGTAACAAGGCCCCGGTTTCGGTTGCATAGTGGATCAGGTGCTCATCAGCCGTTTGCCAGTTACTATCCGTGATATTTACCACTGGATTTTTTATTCCCCTTTTCATCAATTCCACATACATTCTTCTCACGGACTGCATTGCATTTTTGTTTTTGCTACTCAAACAAATGACAACGGTAGGGTCATTTGCCAACTTGTCGAGATAACTAAATGAATCAGCCCCGTCATTAAAACAATCAACCATTACAAAATTCAACCGGGTACTTTTTATCTCCGCAACCGCAAAACCACTGTCCTGGTAAATGGGGAAATATTCAACCCCCATCAAACCTTCCCCGGCCGGGGAGGCTTTCGAAACATTCTTCCATGTTTCAGGATACACAATAACCTTCAATGTTCCCGGTAAAGCAAAATCCAATATTTGATGGCCGGTAAAAATATAGTCTGCCGCCGCATCAGTGATGTTCCATTTATCCGTTGTTTCGTCATAACTATACCCTACACTTTGCAAGTGCTCACGGGTAACATTCACTATCTTACTCAAGTCTGCAATTACAACAGGCACATGTTTGGCTCCGATATTTGCAATCTCAAAACTTTCCCTGCGCTGATAGCTGAACGGATCATAAGGAAGTCCGAAGTCCGAAGTCCGGGATCCGGGGTCTGAAGTCTGATTTCGGACTTCAGGCCTCAGACCTCCGACATCGTACCTCTTCACCAGGTCCTTACAAACCGGGATCTCTAACTCAGGATCCTCGGTTAAAGAAACACGAACAGTATCTCCCAATCCATCTTCCAATAAAGTTCCAATACCCACAGCACTTTTGATTCTTCCATCCTCACCATCACCGGCTTCTGTTACTCCCAGGTGCAAGGGGTAGCATTCACCAAATTCATCACTCATTGTTCTTACCAATAAGCGGTAAGCCTGCACCATCACCTGGGGGTTACTGCTTTTCATACTCAACACAATATTGTGATAGCTTTCATCTCTTGCTATCCGCAAAAATTCCATGGCGCTTTCCACCATTCCCACTGGTGTATCACCATAACGGCTCATGATCCGATCGCTTAGTGAGCCGTGGTTGGTGCCTATACGCATGGCAGTTCCATATTCCTTACAAATTTTTATTAGGGGCGTAAATCGTTCGTGGATCCGGTGGATCTCTTCTGCATAATCCGCATCGCTGTATTCAATGATCTCAAATTTCTTCTTATCAACATAATTGCCGGGATTCACCCTCACTTTCTCTACGATCCTGGCAGCGATCTCTGCTGCATTGGGAGTAAAATGAATGTCCGCAACGAGCGGAGTGTGATAGCCTCTTTTTCTTAATTCGTTTTTTATATGCAACAGGTTCTCAGCATCGTTTTTTGACGGCGCAGTAATGCGAACCAATTCGGCTCCCGCTTCGATACAACGGATGGATTGCTCTACGGTAGCCAACGTATCCATGGTATCTGTTGTCGTCATTGTTTGTATACGGATAGGATGACCCCGATAGCCATCAGGGTTTCCAAGCAAGAGATCGCCAATCTTTACTTCTTTTGTCTTCAACCTCTTGTATTCCGTTAATGACTCACAATATAATTGCATAATTATCCGGCAAAACTAACAAAGAAAGCCTGCTAAGGTTTGATAATTTTCAGAATCAATTGTTACATTTTCCCTTTGAAGAAGCCAAGCTGCGTCAATATCCCTTTTAATATTCTCATCCTGATGGCAGGAATATCTGCATTTGAGTCGGGAGATTCAAAATTTAATGCAAAGAAATAGGGATGATTATTTTCTTCCACCCAGCCCACGATCCATGCGAGTTGATTTCCTTTTTCATTTCTTCCCCATCCCGTTTTGTAAGCAAGCCGGTGGGTTGTTTCATTCTCAAAAAGCATTGCTCTTTTTACGGTTTCCTGGTAACGCTTAAAAAAGGGAAGCTGGTTGAAGTAAAGCAATTTCATAAGCCATAGCTGTTCATCTGCAGTTATTTTTAGGGTGTTGTCCAACCAAAACGTATCGATCGCTGTGTTTATCCTGAAAACCGTGTCTTCCGGACCTGCTCCATAATTGATCGTATCAAGCCATTGCTCCATTCTTTCTTTCCCGATTCTTCTTGCCACTTCCTGGTAATAGGGTACAGCCGAAACGCGGAACGCTTCATACATGGAAAGGTCTTCATTCCATGCATCGACATTTCTCTGAACACTATCCCATTTAATGATCATGCTGTCATTAATGATAACCCCCGTTTGCAAACCGATCAGTGAATTCACAATTTTGAAAGTCGATGCAGGTAAAAAGCTGGTGTCTGCAAATCTTTTTTGATTATAGAGGATAAATCGATTGGTGGAGTTGTTATAAAGACCGAAACAACCGGTCACATTATTCCCTGTGAAATATTTCCCCAGGCTTTGATCTTCTTCTATATTATTTGGCGAACATGAACATAAGTGACCGATAAGCGCACTGATTAATATCATCCTCAACTTCATCTCTGTTAATTTGGCCGCAAAGTTAGGTACCGGTCATCAAGTAACATGAAAACAAAAAATCCCATCTTGCTGAAGCGTGACGGGATTGAACAAAATGAAAAAGGAAATAATTTTATAAGTAAATACCGTTTTTAAGCTTGGTATGTCTTACACCATTACAATCTCTCTTCATAGTGGCACAAGAGCTTAAGGTCATCGCCATTACTGATCCTGCCAGGAGGATAAACAACAGTCTTTTCATGCTTTCTTTCTAAAAATTTTAAAGGGTGATTAAAAACTGGTATTCAAAGGAGAGTTGGAAGGCGTGGGTCGTTATAAAAAGAAAACGAAAATACTGTGCCGAAATTGCATTTCATAATTGTTTGTCCGAAATAATTAAAGTTCTCCTGGAAATTCACCTGAATCAAGGCTTCGACATAGTAAATCTCCTAACATTCCCAGGAGTTTATTTAATAAATTAACAACGAGAGCTTTTTTAGTGCGTAATAATTTTCTTTCGTTTTTGACTTGCTTGAAGAATAACTTGTAAAGAACCCAAGAAAAATTAGGTTGCCAATAATCTGAATCTAAAATTACATTGATATGGGATGGTAAAATAACGCGCTGCCCGGAATAACCAATTTTTATTGACTAACTTTTTCTTTAAGCACCCCCAATTCTTTTCCAATCTTTGTAAAAGCCGAAACAGCCTTATCCAGGTGATGCTGTTCATGAGCTGCGCTGAGTTGCACCCGAATCCTTGCCTGTCCCTTTGCAACAACCGGGAAAAAGAACCCGATCACATAAATTCCTTCCTCCAAAAGTTTGGCAGCCATGGTTTGTGCAAGCACTGCATCATACAGCATGATCGGAACAATAGGATGATCACCCGGCTTTATATCAAACCCGGCTTCGGTCATTTTTTTACGGAAATATTTTGTGTTCTCTTCGAGCTTATCACGCAGCTCAGTAGTCTCCGAAAGCATATTCAACACAGCAATCGAACCACCCACAATTGCCGGCGCCAATGTATTACTGAATAAATAAGGTCTGGATTTTTGACGAAGCATGTCAATGATTTCTTTTCTGCCGCTGGTGAATCCGCCACTGGCGCCGCCCAGTGCCTTACCCAATGTTCCCGTGATAATATCGATCCTGCCCATTACGCCACGATACTCATGCGTGCCCCTACCCGTTTTACCCAAAAATCCGGATGAATGGCATTCATCGATCATCACAATTGCATCATATTTATCAGCCAGGTCACAGATCTTGTCCAATTGAGCGATCGTTCCATCCATGCTAAAGCTTCCATCGGTAACAATGACCCGGCTTCTCAAATGAGCCGACTCCCGCAGCTTGATCTCAAGATCAGCCATGTTATTATGGTCATACCGATAACGCTGCGCCTTACACAGGCGAACACCATCAATGATACTGGCATGATTCAATGCATCCGAAATGATGGCATCTTCCTCATTGAACAAAGGTTCGAACACACCACCATTGGCATCAAATGCTGCAGCATACAAGATAGTATCTTCAGTGCCCAAAAACGTAGAGAGCTTTTTCTCTAATTCTTTATGAATATCCTGGGTACCGCAGATAAATCGTACACTGCTCATGCCGTAACCATGAGTATCGATTGTTCTATGCGCTGCCTCGATCACTTTCGGGTGAGACGATAATCCCAGGTAGTTGTTAGCGCAAAAATTCAGAACTGTTTTTCCCTGCCCGACCGAGTCGTTCAGGTGGGTATTAACCGTGATCTCTGCACCTTGCGGACTGCTAATCACTCTTTCAGTCTTATAGAGACCGGAAGCCCTTATCTCCTCAATATCATTCGCAATCCGCTTCACAAATTTTTCATTCATATAGATCTGTTTGGGACAAATATAAAAAGAAGGTAGCAGGGTTCTGGATGCTGGATGCTGGATGCTGGATACTGGATGCTGGATACTGGATACTGGATGCTGGATGCTGGGTGTAGTGTACCAGGTGCCTGACTGCCGGCTGCCGACTGCCGACTGAGGACTGCCGACTGAGGACTGCCGACTGAGGTCTGCCGACTGGATTGCCGATTGACGACTGTACCCTGAAAACCCTTTCGCACCGACATTCCCGTCTTTTGCCGGGTCAAACCGGCTTTTTGTCAGATTGACTTTGTGTCGGGTAAATGATAAATTAAATTTGCTGTAACATTTTCGCTGATACCTTCGTCAAATCTTGAAAATAACAACTATGC
>DASTIZ010000483.1:0-8757 GCA_035717045.1 Chitinophagaceae bacterium | reverse complement strand
TCTTAATACATTCATCCGTAGAATTACGTGAGTGAATTACGATCGGAATATCATATTGCAAACCCAGTTCTATCTGCGATTGAAATGATATATATTGTTCCCTCGTAAAAGCCAGGTCCCAGTAAAAATCAAGCCCTGTTTCGCCTACGGCTACAAATTGCCTTTGTTCAAAATACCCCTTTACAGCCTCTAATTCCGACTCGAAATTAGCTTTCACGGAACAAGGATGTAAACCCATCATCGCCAGACATTTTCCCGCGAAATCTGCTTCGCTTTTAAGCAATGATCCATGGGCGGAAGTATCAATTGCAGGCATTAAAACCAGCTCTACCCCTTCCTTTTCCGCATTGGCAAGCATTACAGACCGGTCCGCATCAAATTCCGGGAGGTAAATATGACTATGGGTGTCAATTAGCATATTTTTATATTGATTTTCAAAGATAAACAAGTGGTAAATTTCTTAACAAAGCCTTAAACCAAGTTCAATAATTGATGTCTCACACTCGTTATCGTTAACTACAAAATCGTAAGTATGAAACTGATACTCAGTCCTGCCCGACTAGCTGCCATCCTCCTTGTTTGTCTCGTTGTTCTGGGCTCTTGTAAGAAAGAGACCAGCGCTGATACAGCACAGGAAGAATTTGCGTCACAAGCTTCTTCTGAAGCGGATGCCGAATCCGAAGATATTTTCAATGAAGTTTTTGACAATGTGCTTGGAGTAAATGCTGATGTAGGATTTGGTAACACCGGTGTATTTGGCCAAATGAATCCCGGGGATCCCGGGGGAACAGCCCGTTTGAATGCATGCCCGGATGTCACCATTGTCCTCCCAAATGCCCCGGCACTTTTTCCTAAAAAAGTAATTATGGATTTTGGAACCGGCTGCGTGGGTCGTGATGGAAGGACCCGTGCCGGTAAAATAATTACCGTCTATAGCAACCGGCTGTTCGTACCCGGGGCTACTGCCGTTACCGAATTTGATAATTTTATGGTCGACAGTATCAAAGTCCACGGAAGACATGTTATTACCAATATGGGCGAAGTAATTTCAACTAACTGTATAAGACATAAATGGAATGTTGTTGTCGACCGGGCCAGACTCACAAAGCCTAATGGCAATTATACGGAATGGAATAGTACAAGAACGATCACACAAATAGAGGGGATGTGCACTCCATTTATTCATATTGATGATATCTATAAGATCGAAGGACATGCCAATGGGAAAGTCAAGAGGGGTGACCTGCTTATTGCATGGAATTCGGAGATCACCGAACCGTTGATCAAGAAATTCAGTTGCCGCTGGCTGGTGAAAGGCATTATCAGGGTCATGAGACTTAACCTGGCAACGAATTCACCCTGGGTCGCAACCATAAACTATGGTCCTGGTACATGTGATAACCACGCGGTGGCTACCATAAATGGGGTATCCCATAATATTACTTTGCCGTAATTAAAAAATTATTATACCTTTAAACCAGTTTTCATAGGGTACGGATTAAAAACGGGCCAGGGTTTCTACCCAGGCCCTATTTTTTATAAACAGTAAATGAAAGCTTATTCTTCTATCGCTCTGAATGAAAATCCCTTTTCAGAGAAATATCTCAGCATTCTTGGAAGTGCGTATTCTAATCTTTGGAAAGCTTTTTCACTATCATGAAAAACGATTATCGACCCAGGGCCGGAAGAAAATACAGCATTTGATAAACATTGCTGCGGTGAGCATCTGGTATCAAAATCTCCACTCAAAACATCCCACATAATTATTTTCGGTTCCTTTCCTCTCATAACGGGTTTTAAATTCTTTGCCTGGAAACCTGTAATTCTACCATAACACGGGCGAAACAATTTGCTATCGATGATCTTTGAAGCCTCTAAGACATCTTTTAGATAGGTTTCATTATCGGTATTCCATCCATTAAGGTGATTGTATGTGTGGTTGCCGACGGAATGCCCGTCATCAAGGATTTGTTTATAGATATCCGGATATTTAACTACATTTTTACCAACACAAAAAAAAGTAGCCGTCGCACTAAAAAGCCGTAGCTCCCGTAAAATAAAAGGGGTGATATCCGGGTGAGGCCCATCATCGAAAGTCAGGTACAGTGTCTTTTCTTTGGTATCAATACTCCAAACATACCCTGAATAGATTTTCTTAAGCCAAAACGGAGTCTTTACTAAATAATATTGCTCCCAGCTCTTTACTTTTTGTGATAACTCGTCACTTATATGGCCACCTGGGTTATTCATGTAACGAAATTAGGAAAAAGCACTCCTGTCTATTGGTGTTTTTACGAAGTAAAACATTTCCCGATGTAATTTCTTTCCTTGTTAATCGTTTTAGATTTTTGTGTTCGTAAAGTCAATTAAAATTCAATCTCTATGAAACTAAAGAAAATCTTTGCTCTTTTGTCCCTGCCATCGCTCTTTTTCTTTACTGCATGTCAGAAAGAAGAAGACGAACCAGATCCCGAATTTGAAACAACTTTCATATTAACAGAAAACCAGGCGGTATCTGAGAGTATCAGCGATGATGCGACCGTGGTTTTCTTTGAAGCCTCAATAAATTCCGGTTTTTACAGGGTTAATGGAACGGCCCAAACATCCGGTACATTAAGCTGTGCATCCGTGACGGTAAATCCTCAAAACTCCTTTCCGAAAACAATTGTAATTGATTTTGGAAACGGTTGTACCTCGCAGGATGGAATTAGCCGTAAAGGGAAGATCAATATCACTCTTTCCGATTATGTACACAACCCCGGTGCAGTTGCTGTTATGACTTTTGAAAATTATTTTACTGCCGGTTATAAAGTTGAAGGAACTATTACGTGGACCAATACCAGTACTCCAAATGGCATCAGCTGGACAAGACAAATTAGCGATGGCAGGGTAACCGTGCCATTAAGCGGTTATTATTGGACACATGCAGGAACAAAGAATGTCGCACAGACGGCCGGTGCCAACACACCATTAAATCTATTGGATGATGTGTATTCAGTTACAGGTGATCATACTGTCACCAATCCGGCAGGTAAAACAAGGACCGTTACCATCCTGGAAGCCCTTGAAAAGAAAACAACCTGCCATAACGTTTCAAAAGGTAAAATGAAGATACAGGCGCAAACCCATTTTGCGATCCTTGATTATGGTGATGGTACCTGTGATAATGTGGCGACCATCACGATCGATGGAGTAGCGCCGATAACCATACTGCTACCATAAATTTTCCGAACTCACGAATCGACCGTCTTGCCTAGGGTGAGACGGTTTTTTTGTTGCCATAGATGAACGTGAGGGAGACTTATCTTTGCCGCCATGGATAAACGGGTAAGGGTAAGATTTGCACCATCACCAACCGGCGGACTACATCTTGGTGGCATGAGAACGGTCTTATACAATTATTTGTTTGCCAAACAACATGGCGGTGATTTTATAGTAAGAATTGAAGACACCGATCAGAGCCGCTATGTGCCCGGTGCCGAAGAATATATTTTCGAATGTTTGAAATGGAGCGGACTGGAACCTGATGAGAGCCCGTTACATGGTGGTGAGCACGGGCCTTATCGCCAAAGTGAAAGAAAAGAACACTATGCAGAATATGCAGAACAGTTGGTAAAAGATGGACACGCCTATTATGCTTTTGATACTCCCGATGAGCTGGAAAAGATGAGACTTGATTTCAGAACAGAACAAAATCCTTCGCCCCAATATGATCACAGCGTGCGGATGAAAATGCGGAATTCGCTTTCCATGGATTCTCATGAAGCTAAACGATTACTGGATGATGGGGTAAAATATGTTATCCGCATAAAAATGCCGCAACATGAAACTATTACTTTCAAAGACATGATCCGCGGAGAAGTGAGTTTTGATACTTCAGTTGTTGACGACAAAGTGTTATTGAAAGCAGATGGGATGCCTACTTATCATCTGGCGGTAGTGGTGGACGATCACCTGATGAAAATCTCCCATGCATTTCGTGGTGAAGAATGGTTATCCAGCGCACCGGTGCACATTTTATTATGGAAGTATTTATTTGGCGAGGATAAAATGCCGCAATGGGCGCATCTTCCGTTAATACTTGGCCCCAATGGAAAATTAAGTAAACGTGATGGCGCAAAATTTGGCTTCCCCGTTTTTGCGATGAACTGGAGGGATCCAAAAACAAAAGAGCTTACGGAAGGATTTAAAGAAAAAGGATTTTTACCGCAAGCATTCATTAATTTCCTTGCCTTGCTTGGATGGAATGACGGAACGGAACAAGAGATTTTTTCCAAAGAAGAATTGATCGGGAAATTTTCGATTGAAAGAGTCCACAGCGGCGGGGCTAAATTTGATTATGAGAAAGCAAAGTGGTTCAATCATGAATGGATCAGGCAGTCTTCAGTCGCAAGTCTGCAGTCTGCAGTCGGATCTCTTTTTAATGATAAAGGCATCACGGGTATAGAGAATGCAATGCTTGAAAAAGTGATAACCCTTGTAAAAGATCGCTGCACTTTACTTACAGATTTTTATGATCACTCATATTTCTTTTTTGAGGCGCCCGATAAATGGGACGTGGATGCGGTAAAGCCAAAATGGACGGGAGACAAGAGAAATTTCTTTATTGCTTACACGGATAAATTGTCAGCAACTGGCAATTGGCAACTGGCAAACCTGGAAGAAACGTTCAAACGGCTTGCCGAGGAAATGAATATAAAACCGGGGGAATTGCAATTGCCACTCCGGATCATGCTGGTTGGTGGTAAATTCGGTCCGCCCGTTTTTAATATTGCTGAAATATTGGGGAAACACGAAACCATCAATCGCATTAAAAAAGCATTAGCTGTTTTTTAAACTGCGGATGGGTATTATCTTGTCAACATGATGCAACCAACTGTTCCTGATAAAATTGTTATTGGCGGATTAGCCTTGATAAAATTCCTGATTCCATTTCTTCTTATTCATCCCGCCTTCGAATTGCAGCGTGATGAATACCTATATTATGAGCAAGGGCAGCATTTGGATCTTGGTTATTTGGAAAATCCTCCATTGCTTGCTTATCTCGGCTGGATCTCATCATGGTTTGGCAATAAAGAATGGCTGATCAAATTATGGCCCGGGTTGATGGGAGCGCTGACGGTTGTTGTCACTTGCCTGATTACAGCCCGGTTAGGGGGAAGATCGTTTGCTCAGTTTTTTGCCGGGTTCGGAGTGATCACGGGTGCCTTTTTAAGAATTCACATTTTGTTTCAGCCAAATATCCTCGATATTTTTTTCTGGACATTCAGCCTTTATTTTCTTATCAGGTTTATTCAAACCAATCAGCAGAAAGATCTTCTGGGAATGGGGATCTGTCTCGCATTAGGCTGGTGGAGTAAATATTCAATACTCTTCCTCATTGTAGCTCTTGTTATGGGCTTGCTAATAACAAAACATCGAAAACTTTTTTTACAAAAACGGTTCTATGTCGTTGCCGCCATTGCCCTGCTAATCATTGTACCAAATGTGTGGTGGCAATATGCCCACAAATGGCCACTGGTACATCACATGCAGGAACTGCGGCAAACACAGCTCGTCCATCTTAGCGTTGGTGATTTCATCAAGGAACAGTTTCTGTTATTATTTCCCGTTTTGATCATTTGGATAGCTGGATTGATCTGGTTTCTCAGGAATAATACATACAGGATATTTGGATGGATATACCTTTTCGTAATTCTGTTATTGATTTTTGGCAGTGGCAAAAGTTATTATGCCCTTGGAATTTACCCGGTGTTGCTGGCCGCAGGTTCAGTGGTTTGGGAAAGATTGTTTGCCGCGAGAAAATGGTTGCGCTGGGTTCTTGCGGTTTTAATGATCGGACTGACTATACCTTTCGTCCCGATAGTTTTACCAACCATGAGCCCGAAAAAGCTTGCTGCCTTTTATAAGGAAAAAGGAGTTGATAAAATTGGTTTGCTAAAATGGGAAGACCTGAAAGATCATGAACTGCCACAGGATTTTGCCGATATGCTTGGATGGAAGGAACTGACAGAGAAAACTGAAAGATTCTTTAACTCATTGCCTGATTCTTCCCGAACACATACCATTATTTTTGGTCGTCATTATGGTCACGCCGGAAGTTTAAAATTTTATGGCCGGGCCGAATCCTTTACTTCGAACGTGATGACCGATGTGGGCAGTTTTTTGTTGTGGATACCCGACAGTGTTAACTTCCGAAATTTAATCCTGCTTGCCAGAACGATGCCCGGTAAAGACGATGAAGTGTTCCAGCATTTTGAAAAAGCAACCATTGTGGATTCAGTTACCAATAAACTATCACGACAATTTGGTGATAAGGTCATTTACTTTGAAAAAATTGATTTAGCAGGATGGAAACTTGCGCACGATGGTTTGAATGAAATGAAAAACGAATTCAACCGCTAACCCTGCGCCTGGATCAATTTCATCACCGGAACAAGATCTGTTGTACCCAAATGTTCTATCATCGCGACATCTGTATTATCGAGCTCAAACAATCCCGTAGTGTTCAAGGTAACCTGTTCCGGAGTCCTGATGCCAGCAATGATGGTCGATACCCCGGCATGGCTAAGAATATAGCTTAATGCTAATTGTGTTTTACTGCATTTATATTTCCGGCATAAGGCCCAAACGGGTGATAAGGCCTGGTTTGACGCATCGATCACTTCCTTTGTCAAGCGACTTTTCCTGTGATCATGGGAAGAGAAAGTCGCCCCGCTATCAAACTTTCCCGTTAACAAACCAAACTGGAGAGCCATTCTTATAATTACTCCATATCCATTTACTGCAGACTTGTTTAACAAAGGCAAGGCTCTTTGATTGAGTAAATTCAATACCAGCTGAAATCCGTTACCTGTTTTCTTACTGAAAAAGAATTCCGCCTCGGGTACAGGATCGAACGTATTCAAAGAAATTCCCCAATACCTGATCTTTCCCTGTTGTTGTAACTGTTGCATGGCTTGTATACATTCGCCGTTCTCCAAATGCGGTATCCGGGCCGAATGCAATTGGTAATAGTCGATCACGTCTCTTCTTAATCTTTTCAACGAGGCCTCACAAGCGTTCAGGATATGTTCTTTTGAATAATCAATCGTGAACTGATCATTTCGGGAAACATTTCCCGCCTTGGTAGCGATCAGAATATCTTTGTTATCGACAAGCGCTTTTCCCAGCAGATCTTCAGAATGGCCCAGGCCATAAATATCAGCGGTATCAAAAAAGTTGATGCCGGCGTCCAATGCAGATCGGATCGCCTTCATAGAGACCCTGTCATCGGCGTCACCCCAACCAATGGCTGTATTGCCGATCATCGCGCCGCCTCCAATCGCCCATGCTCCAAAACCAATTTCGCTAACCAGCAAATCGGTGTTTCCAAATTTTCTGTATCGCATCATCTAATTTACACGCTATAAGTGAAAGACTGTATTTTCGCAACATAACAATCATTCATGAACAGGCCTATCCGCGTATTGGTTGCAAAGGTCGGTCTTGATGGTCATGACCGCGGCGCTAAAGTGATCGCCACTGCCTTGCGCGATGCCGGCATGGAAGTGATATATACCGGTCTTCGCCAAACTCCTGAAATGGTGGTGAATGCCGCCTTGCAGGAAGATGTGGACGCCATCGGCATTAGTATCCTGTCTGGCGCACACATGACCATATTTCCAAAGGTCATGGAGCTGATGAAGCAAAAAGAAATGGATGATGTGTTACTGACAGGAGGTGGCATCATCCCCGAAGATGATATGAAAAGCCTGAATAAAATAGGAGTTGGAAAATTATTTGCTCCGGGCACGCCCACATCGGAGATTGCTTCCTATATAAGCAGTTGGGTTGAGGAACACCGTTCTTTTTGATGCCGTTTCAACCCATTTTTTACTGTTCAAAAGACATGTCTTCTGTAAATCATCTGAATGAAGCGGCTAGATCAAATATCAGGCAGCGTCAGCCGTTTTCTTTTTGAATAGATCCGAATGCCCACAACAACGATCACACAAATTGTGAGATTGGTATTGGATTCAAGGGGTATTTGCTTAAGTAATAGATAGACACCGCCGCCAATGGCACAAGCCGTGGCATACAGCTCTCCTTTCTTTAGCAAATTGGGAATAGCGCTGCAAAGAATATCAGCAAGTAAACCACCAAAAGTGGCTGTAAGCACACCCATCACTAAAGAATAGATATCGTTTAATCCGTTTCTTAAGGCCACCTCAATACCCCATGCAGTAAATAAACCAAGACCGATAGCATCAGTGTAAAATATAGTTCGTTTAAACCGATTGACATTTTCCTTTAGCAGAAACGTAAACGCTGTACCGGCGAACACAAGTATCAAGGCAATATTGTCATTGACCCAGTTCACGGGGCGTATGCCAATAAACAGGTCCCGCAGTGTGCCGCCACCATATGCTGTAACAAATGCCAAAACAATACCACCAAAAACATCCATTCTAAAGGCTCTTGCTTTGAAGGCTCCTGTTAAAGCGAATACGAAGATCCCGGCATAGGTTATGAATTGCAGAAAGGTCATCTGTTAAAAATAGTTCTGAAAAAGTAGCAATTATTTTATTCTGCATCTTTTACACATCTGAAACCAACAGTTGCATTTCTTTCAAAGCCCGGCGACACTCTTAATAACATCTGCCGATAGTGCAGGGGTTTTGGTCCACCTTGTACATACCACCAACTTCCCCCGGGATGGTAATAACTGCCGCCCTTCATTATGACAAATTGATACGTAACGCTTTGATACCAGTC
>DASTIZ010000482.1:0-6027 GCA_035717045.1 Chitinophagaceae bacterium | reverse complement strand
CGGGTGCGTATCGCTAACCAGGTGAATGCTTTATATCAATCATTCAAGAGCGGAACATTTTACGGCGGTCGGGCACAAATAGCAGGTGATATACGCGGTGAAGATTTTATTAATCAAACAACAAATGGCGTTACCGGTTATGATGTATGGTTCCTTAATGCAACTGGCACTTCTCAAAATTTTATTAAGAACCTGTGGGCGCAGGCTTATCTGGTTATCAATGGATGCAATCTTTTTATTGAAGGCATGGCAGCCAAAGGAACGTCAGTTGTGGGTACCAGCTTGTCCAACAATTACATTGGAGAAGCAAGATTTCTCAGGGCTGCATCTTATTTAAAACTACTTGAGCATTATGCAAGGCCTTATGCCGATGGGAATGGAAGCAAACCGGGTGTTCCATTACGCTTAACAGGAATTAAAGTACAGGGATCATCTCCTTTGGCACGGAGCACAGTAGCCGAAGTATATGCTCAGATCATTGCAGATCTTGATTTTGCTGAAGCAAATCTCCCGCTGAATTATGCTACCGCAGCTCTCAACACAACCCGTGCTCATCGCAATACCGCTATAGCACTTAAGACAAGAGTGTATTTAGCGATGCAGAATTATGCAAAAGTGATCACCGAAGCAAATAAGATCGTTGGTCAGAATGTTGCTCCTTTCAGCGCTACTTCAGGCGTTGCTCATGCATTGCAGGCAAATATTGTAAATGTTTTCAGAACACCTTACACAACTACTGAATCCATTTTGTCAATGCCAATGACAAGCACTGCAGGTGATAATCCTGGCACTCAAAATCAACTTGCTTTTTACTATTCAAGAACTCCCGCACCAGGCGTAGGTAATGGTGAGTTTTCATTAAACTCTGTTTCCGGAATTGCTGCTAATACGGGTTGGTCAGCAACTGATGCAAGAAGGAGTTTTAATGCAACTGTTTCCGGCCGGCTTTACCTGAATAGTAAATATAGCGTCCCTTCACCATTTACTGACTGGGCCCCCGTGATCCGCTATCCAGAAGTATTACTAAATCTCGCCGAGGCATTGGCAAGGACAAATGCCGGTGTCGACGCAAGAGCGTTAGCCCTGGTAAATGCAGTCCGCCAAAGATCAGATGCAGCGACTGTACTGGCACCCCTTACGCAGGCTGACTTGATCATTGCAATATTAACAGAACGACGAATTGAATTTTTAGGAGAGGGCTTGAGAAATTTTGACCTGATGCGTTTAATGCAAACCATACCAGCAAAAGGCACCGTACCTGCAAAAACGCCGGCCGAACAAGGTTATATCTGGCCTATTTCAGCAGATGAACTCTCACTGAATCCGCTGATGACAGATAACTAAAGGATATTTTTCCTTATGAAAAAAACTAAAGGGTTGCCGATGGCAACCCTTCTTGTTTCCCACGAGAATTTTAGTTCAATACTTCTTCAAGCTTTTCCTCCAATGCACCTTCCCTCAAGTTTTCTGCAATTACGTTTCCCTGGGGATCAACTAAAACATTAAATGGAATGGATTGGAACTGGTAAATCGACACTGCGGCACTTTGCCAATACTTAAGGTCACTAACATGGGTCCACGTTAAGTTATCATCGCGGATCGCCTGCATCCATCTTTCTTTTTCGCCGGGACGATCCAACGAAACACCCAGTATCGTAAAGTTCTTATTCTTAAATCGATTATACGCTTCCACCACATTTGGGTTCTCCCGGCGACAGGGAGCACACCAACTGGCCCAAAAATCAACCAGAACGTACTTACCACGAAAAGAACTTAATGAAACTGTTTTTCCACCTGTATCCGGCATGGAGATCTCAGGAGCGGGCCGTCCTACCCACATCGTTTTTGGAGTCTGTGATTCAATTGAATTTCTTATCCCGGCTATGTCAGTACGGTCGGGAAATTTTCTGACCATGTCGTTCAATATCGCAAGTAGCTCCGCGGCCGTAAAATTCTTCATCCGGTAATTTGGATCCCTTGCCATTACAACGTAGGTTGAAAGAATATGGAAGGCAAGCGATGAATTATCGGATTGTTCTACGGTTTGTTTTGTATAAAGCTTTAAGCGGTTTGATATCTCTCTTTGTTTTTTATTAAGATCTTCAGCAAGCAGGGAATCACCTTGCCCTTTTTTAATACTGTCGATCTGGACGAGGTAATTGAATTTTTCTCTCTGCATTTCATTAAGCCTGGCGAGATACTCCTGTATGGCTTTGCTTGCCTTCGACCCTTCTACATTATAAAAATTAAAGCGCTTGTTAAAATCCGCATTTATCTTTATGCTTGACGCATCATTGATCACCGTTACAAAATGTGCTATGTCGTCCTTCAAACGCAGGTTGTAGATCCCTTCGTCTTTTGCCTTGACCTTTACTGAGAACTTTCCACTATCATCGATCGTTGCCGAATCTGTTCTGATATTCTCTCCATTAGTGGTATTGGTCTCTTCCACGTAAACCAATTTTGAAGCCGTATTCTTTAATGTGCCTGAAACAGTAAAAGAACTGTCACCGCTACTACACGCGGAAACGAAAGAAACAACCAGGATCGCTATCACAATCTTTTGCATATATGATTAACTATTGAGTTTTTGAATCAAAATGTCATTTACAACTTTTGGATCGGCTTTTCCCTTTGACCTTTTTAATACTTCGCCAACAAATAAGGCAAGTAAGCCTTTTTTTCCTTTTTTGTATTCCCTGACCTTGGAATCAAACTGTAAAAGTACGGCATCCGCAATTGGGACAATGTAATCCGAATTACTGTCCATGATCAAATTTAGTTTAGCAGCTTCCGTGAATGGATCCGCAGTTGGATTTTTAATCAACAAGGGAAAGATCTTTGAAGTCGCTACAGAAAAACTAAGCTTATCCTGCTCGACAAGTTTAATAAGCTCATTTAACTTGGAAGGCCGTAAAGGAAACTCGTTGATGCTTTTATTTTCTTCGTTTAACCAGGTTTTTACGGGTCCAAGCATCCAGTTGGCGGCGGACTTATACCTCACCCCCGCCCCCTCTCCACCTTGTGGCGAGGAATTTGGGGTGAGGTGCTCAAAATAATCAGCAAAGTCTCTTTCTTCTGTTAATGCTGTGGCATCATATTCACTCAGTTGGTATACTGTAGTGTATTTTTTAATTCGTTCCGGTTGCAAGACCGGAATATTCTTTTTTACCGAATTGATAAACTCTTCGGTAAGGTCAAAAGGTGTAAGATCGGGTTCAGGAAAATATCTGTAATCTTCTGCATCTTCTTTATCGCGAATGGCAAATGTGGTCCCTGTTGCAGCATCAAAGCTTCTTGTTTGCTGACGGATCGTTTCGCCATCTTCCAATAACGAAATCAACCGCTCAGCCTCATGCTCGATCGCAATTTTCACGTTCCTGATCGAATTAAGATTCTTTACTTCCACCTTTGTCCCTAATTCTTTATTACCGGTTTCCCTGACGGAAATATTTGCATCACATCGTAAACTGCCCTCTTCCATATTGCCATCACATATTTCCAGATAACGAACAAGCTTACGCAGCTCCATTAAATAGGCAAATGCTTCTTCTCCACTGCTGAGATCCGGTTCAGTAACTATTTCTAAAAGTGGTGTACCGGCCCGGTTGAAATCCAGTGCGGTTTCGTTTTCAAAAACATCATGCAGGCTCTTACCTGCATCTTCTTCCATATGGATGCGGTTCAGCTGAACATTTTTCTTTCCAGATGAAGTTGTAATAGTAACGTAACCGCCCTTGCAGATAGGTGTTGTATGCTGGGATACCTGGTAGCCTTTCGGAAGATCAGGGTAGAAATAGTTTTTACGGGCAAAATAATTTTGTTTCGAGATCTCAGAATGACAGGCCAATCCGAGTTTTACCGCAAAGGCTATTGCTTCCTTATTCATTTTTGGCAACGTGCCAGGGTGAGCTAATGTGATCGGGCTGACATTTGTATTGGGCTCATTACCAAAAACAGAACTATCGCCACAAAACAATTTAGTTTTTGTAAGAAGTCTTGCGTGCACCTCAAGCCCTACAACAATCTCGTATTTCTCTGTAGCTCTCATTTAATAAGACGGCAAAAATACAGATCAATCTTTTAAAAGAATGTGTACAGTTCTATCGTTTCAGTATATTCTGTGGCTATGTTGCCACTGAAACACAGAAGCACTGGATTAATACCCGGTAAAGTTTGCAGCTGTCAAGCTCCAATCCTGAAGTATAAAAACAAAAACCGTCTCGCCTGGGGCGAGACGGTCAAACAGAAACATATCGATTCTCTTAAATATCTGTCGTTTTTAATTTGCGCGGCATTTTTACCTCAATGTTCTCAGTTTTTCCACCTCTTTTTACTTTCAATTTGATGGTAGTTTTGTCCTTATTCTCTTTTACAAGTTTGGCCACTTCGTCCGCACTGTTCACTTCTTTGTCATTAAAATGAGTGATCAGGTCATTTTCTTTTAACCCTGCTTTTGCCGCATTACTATCATGGTCTACCTCAATTACTTTTACTCCCTTTCCTTCATCGGTGTCCTGGACTGACAATCCTAATCTTGGGGTATTACCTGACCATGACCAGTTCTGACGTGGAACTCCCTGGATCTTTGGAGCAAGCAGTTCTTTATAGTCTGGCATATCCATTTTAAAGTTCTGACCGGGGCCAAAACCAAATGCGCCAAGACCTTTCCACTTGCCTAATTCCGTAGTAACCTTTTGTTCTTTTTTATCTCTTAACAGCGTTACCGTTACTTTATCACCCGGTTTGTGTTTGCGGATTGCTTCTGATAACTGATCAGGCTCTTCAATCTTAGTGTCATTGATCTTAGTGATGATATCGCCCTCTTTAATACCGGCTTTTTCTGCCGCGCTTTCATCGGTGATATCGGTTACTTTCACTCCGCCTTCTGTTTCCTCAGTAACTACACCAAGCATGGCACGGTTCTCATCAGCATTGAAAAAGTTAAAACTATCACCATCCCAGTTGTAGCTTTGTCCTAAACGACCCCGGGGAACAGCATAAGCATTCAACCCCTCCAATGTTTTGTATTTATTGCGGTGAACCTTAACCTCACCATCCTTTATATCTTCAATATTCTTACCGTTAACCGTTACTTTATCACCGGTGATCTCGATAACAGTCTTCTCTTTACTATCAGCGTTCCGGGTGATTACGATCTGCTCAACTTCTTTTTTCTCTTTCACTTCTTTTTCTTTTTCTTTCACCTTTTCGTCCTGGGCCAGGGCAGGAATGGAAAACACAGCCAGTAATGCGGCCAGTGCAATATTTACAGCGATCCGTTTCATAATTGATTTATTTAGATTTCTACGTTTTGTTTCGTAGACCAAATATAAAGACTTTTTTTGTAATACGAAAAGTTTCGGAAATGTTAAATAGACACCTGCTGTTCAGGCGGCGATTTTATGTGACGGACGGATTATATATCTCATAGGTTTTCACGGGATACCCATCTACCTCCTGGATGCCGGTGTAGATCATTCCACACTTCTCAAGAACTCTCCACGACGACCTGTTTTCGATTTCTGCACGGCCTGTAATGTGCTTGAGGCCGAGTTTCCCGAACCCATATTTGATGGATGCAACGGCGGCTTCGGTTGCATATCCCTTACCCCATACGTCTTTTTTAAATCTGAACCCGAGATCGACCTCATTCAATTCGGGTCTGTATTTTAAACCACACCAGCCCAGGAACTGCAGTGTCGGTTTTAAATGAACCGCCCAGCGACCATGGTTATAGAGAGCATATTGAGGTAAAATGACTTTTTCAAGTATTTCTGACGCATGTCCAAGGTCCTTCACAGGATCATGAGTATGGCGGGTAACATCCGGATCAGCGTTTAACTCGTATATCAGGTTTGCGTCAAGTTCTGTAAAGGTTCTCAGCAAGAGACGTTCCGTTTCAATCACAACATTCATATTGGTAAAATTACCAGGTTGTGACGGGTAATTTTTCCTACCCGTAAAGTGGTATTTGATAATATCATTGATTCAGGATTTTTGTTGCAACTAATTGCACTTTTTGCA
>DASTIZ010000481.1:0-5471 GCA_035717045.1 Chitinophagaceae bacterium | reverse complement strand
AGTATTGATACTTACCCCAAGACCGCGGCCTTTCCCTTTTGTTTTTGTGGTGATCATGATCACTCCATTTGAAGCCCGGTTACCATACAAAGCGGCTGCGGGTGCTCCCTTTAATACAGTCATACTTTCAATATCATCGGGGTTTATACTTGATAGTCCATCGCCTCCATCAGAATAGACGCCGCCACCCGCAACACCAACCGTATTGTTGTTAAAATTGCTGTTATCGATAGGCACACCGTTGATAACGATCAATGGACTACCACCCCCTGTAATGGCGGACTGTCCACGGATCCGGATTTTAGAAGTACCGCCGGGACCGGTACCCAAAGACGAAATATTCACACCGGCAACCTTGCCTTGCAATGCATTCAACGCATTAGGTGTCCTATTAATGGTCAGTTCATCCGGTTTCACGCTGGTGACCGCATAACCCAGGCGTCTCGCTTCTTTGGTAATGCCCAAAGCAGTCACAACTACTTCGCCGATCGATTGGGACTCTATTTCCAGTGTCACTCTCAATGTTGATGCATTATTTACAGCGACCTCTTTCGTTGCAAATCCGATAGAAGAGAACAAAAGCACATCGCTGCCGGAAGCAGTGATCGAAAATTGTCCGGCCGGGTTAGTTGTCGTTGCCGTTTGCTTGCCCTTTACTGCGACGGTGACCCCGGATATGGGTTTCCCTTCTGCATCCGATACGCTCCCGCTTACGGTTTGTCCATAAGAATAGGAGGATAAAAATGGTAAAAGTAAAAATGCAAGATAGAACCGACTAGCTCCCCGTACTAAGGGGTTGAATATTTTCTTCATACAGCAAGTTGTTTGGTAAGTAATAGTTCATTTCGCTATACAAATTATCAGAACATTCTCCAGTAAAACTTCCATAAACAAACTCTGGTGAATTTTATACAAACGGCTTCAAATAATTTCTTTTCTTTATAAGATCAGCTAACTGAAGAAAGATCCTGAGCCTGGCGGGATCAAATATGCCATATGAATCAATTTGTGCTCACGCAAGGTAGTTCCGAAGAACTGCGGTTGTTCCCGCACATTATTGAATTGGGCATTGTTAAAAACTCTTCCATCCGTCTTAATGCTTTTCCGAAATCTTCTACACATGGAACCAGGATATTCTGCGTGCTTGAAGGAAAGTATGAATGGTGTATTGATAATGGACAATACGTTTTATTTCCCGGTGATGTTGCCTTGATCTTACCCAACCAGGCATTCGGCAGTGATAATGGTGTTTTGGAAATTGGCGCTTTTATCTGGATACAATTAAACCTAAAAGGCAACGATGAGGATGAAAGAATAATGAGTGCATGGAGCAGTTTGTCTGATAGTGAGCGCCGCGCTGTCAACACTGTTTTGTCAGAAACCAGCGCCCGTATCCTTTCAAAATTCAGCGATGGTGAAAAGATCCTCAAACTAATTCAAAATGAATTATCCGGCCAGGAAATCGGTTATCATGCCAGAGTGAATCACCAGATCGATGAGCTATTCATTTTGATGGCAAGGCAACTCACAAACCAAAGAAATCCGGGTCGTGACTTTCCAAAAACGTTCATGAATCTTGAGCAGGCGCTTCGCCAAAACCTTGCCCATCAATGGACAGTAGAAGAGATGGCAGCTCGCGTGGGGCTTGGAACCACCTTATTCAATGAAAAAGTAAAAAGTTATTCAGGATTTTCCCCGATCAACTACCTGATCAACATCCGGATCTCTGAAGCGATAAAACTATTGAAGCGGGCAGACATCAGTTTAACGGATATCGCGTTGGATACTGGTTTTTATTCATCACAACATTTTTCAACAACATTCAAAAGACTTACCGGCTATACGCCCAGCGAATTCAGAAAAAATCATTTATCAAAAAAATAATGAACCTCAATATGAAGTGTATTATTACAATAGAATTAGGAACCAATGCTGTCCGGGTTTTTGCATTTGATCTTGATGGCAACATCATTGGCTCATTAAAAGGGTACTACCCGACGTTTCATAGTCAACCGGATTACAGTGAGCAGGATCCTGACCAGGTATTCCTTACCATGCTATATGTATTGAAAAATTTGTTGAATGATACTCTTTATCCCAAGCGATACAAGGTTGCCTGCATCTGCTTTAGTTCGTCCATGCACAGCGTATTACCCATTGACAAGCATGGTAACCCGCTGGGTTACGCCATTACGTGGGCCGATAACAGGGCCAAGAAGGAAGCACACGCACTAAAATCTTCGCCCGCCGGTAAATCAATTTACAAAGCAACAGGCACTCCATTGCATCCCATGTCACCCATGATGAAGATCGCATGGATCAAGAACAATGACAAAGTGAGATTCAGGCAAACCACAAAGATCTTATCGCTTAAAAGTTATATCATACAGCAACTCACGGGCGAGTACATCATTGATTACAGCATTGCATCGGCTACGGGATTATTAAATATTCATAAAATAAAGTGGGAGCCGGATGCTTTGAAATTTGCCGGCATCAACCCGAACATGCTGCCCGATCTCGTTCCTGTTTTCACATCTGCGGGTAAATTGAAAAAAGCTTACCAGAATTCGCTTGGTCTTTCAGCCGATACAAAGATTATTGTGGGGTCCAGTGATGGTTGTATGGCAATTCTTGGCGATGGAGTAAACGGACAGGGAATGGCAACAATCACCATTGAGGATAGTGGCGCCGTAAGGGTAATGGGTGACAAAGTGATTCAGGACAATAAACAACGCTTCTTTAATTATTTATTGACTGAAAACTGTTATGTGTCCGGCGGACCGACAAATAACGGGGGCGTCATCTTTGAATGGTTCACCCGTCAATTCGGAGATTTTAAAAATCCATTTGATATTGATCACAGCATGCAGCAACTGATCAATGATGCGGCAAAAGTTCCTGCGGGTTCAGACGGCTTGTTATTCCTGCCCTATTTATTGGCAGAAAGAGCGCCGATCTGGAATGCGAATGCCAGGGGCGTTTACTACGGTCTCAACATAAAACATGAAAAAACACATTTCGTAAGAGCCACCATCGAAGGCATCCTTTATGAAGTATTCAGCATTGGTAAAACGCTGGAAGAACACAGGAGCATAAAAAGCTTATCTATCAACGGGAGTTTCGGGACTCTCCCATTCTGCACTCAAATGGTAGCAGATATCTATAATAAACCGGTCCGGCTGAGGCATAATTTCCATAGCGTTAGCTTTGGTTCATTTTTATTATGCGCCACAGAAATGGGAATTTATAAATCGCTTGATGAAGCCGCAAAAACGGTTGTATTGCCCGATCAATATTTGCCAAACAAACAGAATAACAAAGCTTATATGCGATATTTTAAAATTTTTGAGAAGCTAAGCACCAAGCTGGCGCCTGAATTTGAAGAGATCGCCAATCTTCAATAATGAAAAAATATTTTATGACACAAATTATATAATATGAAAAAGCTGATCGCTGACATTATTGCATTCGTGATCATTTTATGTCCGCTGGGAGCCCAGCAGGTTACACTCACTGCGGAGCAAATAAGAGGATATACGCCTGAATGGAAAGGCGAACGTTTTCCGGATGGAAGACCCAAAGTATCCGATAAAATGCTGGAACGATTAAAAAAAGTTCATCTGGAAGAAGCATGGGGAGTTCTTCGTAACAAAGGTTATCAAAATCAGTTCGAAGGTGATTGGATGATACAGTTTCCCGATTCAGCCATGACAGGACGGGTAGTAACTGCTCAATACATGCCGTTGCGACCTGACGTGGACAAGGTGATAAAGGATATTGGCAAAAATGAAAAAAGAATTGGGGCGCCAAACTCATGGCCGATCGATGTACTAAAAACCGGTGACGTATATGTCGCGGACAGCTATGGAAAAATTGCTGATGGTACATTGATCGGCGATAATCTTGGAAATGCCATTTATGCCAAATCGCATCGCGGTGTTATTTTTTATGGCTCTGTACGGGATGTTGAAGGGCTGGATGAGATCAAAGGGTTTAATTCATGGACAAAGGGCAACGATCCTTCTTACATTCAACAGATGATGCTAAGTGGCATCAATGTCCCGATCCGTATTGGCAGGGCAACGGTATTGCCGGGTGATGTCGTGCTGGCAAAAAAATATGGAGTAATTTTTATTCCTGCCCACCTGCTCGATACGGTTGTGCTGAATGCAGAATTCATTTCATTAAGAGACCAGTTCGGTCATCAGCGTTTGCGTGAAGGGAAATATACTCCTGGCCAGATCGATACAGCATGGACCGATGAGATCAAAAAAGATTTTTTGCAATGGATAAAAGATAATCCTGATAAGTTGCCCATGACAAAAGAAGAATTGGACAGGTTTATGAAAGAGAGGAATTGGTAAAAGTTACCTGTTTTCAGTTACCAGTTACCGGTAACCAGCAACCGGCAACTTTAAAATTATTACTTAACAATTAAACAATACTAACATGACTCCTTCAAAAAAATACTTACTGAAACTTGGTTTAAGTGACCAGGATTCAATCGGGACAAGCGACCCGAATAACAAACAAGAAGAAAATGAAAACAGCCGCCGCTCGTTTTTCAAAAAAACTGCAATGGGTGGTATTGCGTTGGGAGGCTCCCTGATGTTTTCACCCATTGAAGAAATCGTGGCGCAAAGCACTCAGAAAGTAACCCGGTATGGTGCGCCTTCTGACTTGAAAATAACGGATATGCGCTATTGCCTCACGGCTGTGATGGGTGGTACCGCTATTATCCGTATTGATACTAACCAGGGTGTGTATGGACTGGGAGAAGTAAGAGATGCCGCTGATGTACGGTATGCACTGATGCTAAAAAGCAGGATTCTTGGAGAAAATCCCTGCAATGTTGAATTGATATTTAAAAAAATAAAACAGTTTGGCGGACAAGCAAGACAAGCGGGTGGTGTATGTGCTGTGGAGATGGCCTTGTGGGATATATGTGGTAAAGCATACAATGTACCATGCTGGCAATTGTTGGGTGGCCGTTATCGTGATAAAATAAGAATATATGCCGACACCCCTGAATCATCGGCCCCGGAAGAGCAAAGAAAGCTGATCAAATACCGGACTGAAGAACAAGGATACACCTGGCTGAAAATGGATGTGTCTATCGCTAAACTAAAAGGCATCCCTGATACACTGGTCAATGGTAAATTCTGGCAAAATGCACAGGGTAACCTTGCACAATGGGGAGATCAAAGTAATGTCATGTCTTATGCAAATACGCTACATCCTTTCACCCAGATACAAATAACCGATAAAGGCCTGGAAGTATTGCAAAACCTGGTGGAGCATGTACGCAGTATGGTTGGTTATGAAGTTCCCCTTTCTACCGATCACTATGGCCATTTTGACTATAACAATGGTATCCGGCTGGGCAGGGCGCTTGAAAAATACAGGCTCGCCTGGTTAGAAGATATTGTTTCGTGGGAGTATACGGATCAGTATAAAAAAATGTCTGA